>NZ_JAAEDW010000005.1:0-190810 GCF_013346885.1 Gilliamella sp. ESL0232
TTATTAAACAAGCAAATAATTATAAAAATATAAATAAAACAAATAATTACTTGACAGGTGAACCATAATGCATTATCATTTTAGACACCAGACACCAGACACCAGCACTGGCAAACCTATGTCTTAAGTTTATCAAATAATCTTATTCGGCGAGTTTTTTCACGAAACTTATTTATACCTTCCAAATTATCTCTCAACGAATTATCGAAATTACCGCTCAAATCACCTAAAACAGCTTTGCTAGTATTAGCACTGTTATTATTGTCATCGTCATGGAATGTACAGGCGAATGGCAAAAAGTATCGAGCGGGTAATCGTAGTGATGCAATAATATTACTATCCGAACCATTACCAGCGGAGCCAGTTATGCCAGTTATTCGTTATGTAAGGCCGAATCTATATCAGGGTAAGGGAAAATACGCAGGCCCTGCTAACATATGGAATCCTAAGAAGGGCTTTTTAGTTCAATCAACCAATCCAGGATCATATAACCTCAATTTCCCAACTACAGGTGCGGATAATTTATATTTTGATTTACTCATTACAGGAATAGATGTAAGAGAATTGACATGGGCACCTGTCAGGCATGAGGGAATTACTGCAAGCGTGATAAATGTTGTACCTAATGATGGCTGGATTCCTTATGAAGATAGGGGACAAGTTGTAGCACGTGTTAGGCTAACAGGTCCAGAGGCAAGAAATCAAAGGTTCAGACCTGGCCGAATAGTTAGGCCAAGGTTACCGCAGACGTTTGAGTTAGTGGGTAGAGATAAAGATGGTTATGAGTTAGTAAAATATGGATTTGAGTTGAGGAAGTGGTTCGTCAATCGGGTTGTACTTGAATATTATAATGAACAGTCCGCATGGTGTAGTGGTTTGGGTTATCACATGCCGAGGGCAAGTGATTTAACCAATGCGAAGTGTGGTGTAAGAGGAGATCATTTTTTCAGATGTTTTAAAAGAAAAAATGTCATATTGAACGATGGCGCCAAGCCATCGTCAGGACATGGGGAATACCAACGTCGAATAGGCGCTGGATTTTTCACGGAGTGGGGCAGCATGAGCAACTACGCTGATGCGGGTTTCATCGACAACAGCTACTGGTTAAGTGGCAGCCGATCAGGTGAAAGTATGATGTACGCTGTTAGCTCGAACAAAGGCTACGTCTATAGGCGCATTGATAACTTCGGCGGTAACTATGGTCTTTGCTTAAGTGGTGGTTAATTAATCCTTATGGCGCAGAAGGTGGTTATGGTGTCTGAAAGAACAATATAAAAAAGAATAAAGCTCTGGCGCAAGTTAGGGCAAACCCCTTAGGG
Organism: Gilliamella sp. ESL0232; assembly: GCF_013346885.1. Classification (NCBI taxonomy): domain Bacteria; kingdom Pseudomonadati; phylum Pseudomonadota; class Gammaproteobacteria; order Orbales; family Orbaceae; genus Gilliamella; species Gilliamella sp. ESL0232. The sequence goes on from NZ_JAAEDW010000005.1 coordinate 1,320, forward strand.
TTGCGCAGTTGTGGCAAAGCCACAAAACTGCGCCGCCCCTACCGCCACCGACGCTGAAACCACCGCACCAATCTATTTTATTCACCAAAACAAAAAGAAATTATTTTTCACTAAAAATCAGTCAGAAAAGATGATGATTTTATTAAAGTTTTCTTAACTGTTTTTTTACCGAAAAACACTCCACACACACTGGCAATAAGGCCACAAAACCTTTATACTATATAACAGTTTTTAGTATGACAAATGGCATACTAATATAATTCGTTCTTTAACATCATCAATTGGAATAAATTTATGCATCCGATGCTGAATATTGCTATTCGTGCTGCTCGTAAAGCAGGTAATGTAGCCATCAAGGCTTATGAAAACCCTAGTTCAATCGAAATCGAAACCAAAGGCGCTAATGATTTTGCCACTAATGCCGATCGTGCGGCTGAAGCTTTGATTATTGAAACAATTAAAAAAGCTTATCCTGACCATACTATCATTGCCGAAGAAAGCGGCTTAGCTAAAGGTAATGATGCCGATACTCAGTGGATAATTGACCCAATTGATGGTACGACCAATTTTATTAAAAATATCCCTCATTTTGCAGTGTCTATCGCAGCTCGGGTTAAAGGTAAAACCGAAATTGCTGTTGTTTATAATCCAATGAGTAATGAGCTGTTTACTGCTGCTCGTGGTAAAGGCGCTCAACTTAATGGTTATCGTATTCGAGTGAGTAATGCGAAAGATTTAGACGGTAGCGTGCTAGCAATGGCTTTTCCGTTTAAAGCTAAACAATATAGCGATAGTTATTTTGGCGTATTACAAAAATTATTTGTTAGATGTGGCGATTTTCGTCGTACTGGTTCTGCCGCTTTAGATCTTGCCTATGTTGCCGCAGGTCGTTTAGATGGCTTTTTTGAAATTGGCTTAAAACCATGGGATATTGCTGGTGGTGAGTTGATTTTGCGTGAAGCAGGCGGCGTTATTACCGATTTTGCAGGTGGCAATAATTATATGGTTTCGGGCAATGTTGTTGCGGGTAATCCTAGAATTGTTAAGGATTTATTAGTTTCTACTCAAAACGAGTGGCCCGAAAAATTACGTAACTAACGTTATCTTTTTTATTTCCTCTTATTTTGATCGCAAGTTAAACTCTTGCGATCTGTCTAGTATTTTTCTGCATTGTTATCAATTTTGAGTATATACTAATCAATAATCGTATAAAAATTAAGGCTGCATTTTATGAAGACAATACAATATCATCTTAATATTGAAGGAATGAGTTGTGCCTCTTGTGTTAGTCGTGTAGAAAAAGCAATTAAAAAAGTTGATGGTGTGATTGATGTCAGTGTTAATCTGGCAACTGAGAAAGCAACAATTAATGCAGATACTCATGTTAAACTTGAAGCATTAATGTCTGCGGTTGATAAAGCGGGCTATCGCGCTATTAAAATTTCAGATCAACAATCAGGTGCAAATAAAGTTAACAAACAAGCATCTATTTTACCGATTGTGATTTCTGTTATTTTAGCCATTCCTTTTGTGTTACCTATGTTATTAGAACCTTTTGGATTTCATTTGATGATGCCAGCTTGGTTACAACTGGTTATTGCATCTATTGTGCAATTTGGACTTGGTGCTAAATTTTATCGAAGCGGTTTTAATGCGGCTAAAGCGTTGTCGGGTAATATGGATTTATTAGTGGCCATTGGTACTAGTGCGGCATATGGGTTATCAGTTTATCAGCTTATCATGGGCAATGATGAGCACCTTTATTTTGAATCATCAGTTATTATTATTACCTTAATTTTGCTTGGTAAGTGGTTAGAATCAAGAGCTAAACATCAAACCACACAAGCAATTGAGGCTCTGTCTGCGCTACGCCCTGATGTTGCTTTAGTAAGGCGTGATAATCAAGAAATAAGTTTACCCATTAACCAAGTTAAAGTGGATGATATTGTTATTATTAAGCCTGGAGAGCGTATTCCAGTTGATGGCGTTGTGATTGAAGGTGCATCTAGTAGTGATGAATCAATGCTAACAGGTGAGAGTTTTCCTGTAAATAAAACTGTTAATGATGTTGTTACTGGCGGTACAATTAATGGCGAAGGGTTACTTATCGTTAAAACTACAGCGATTCAAGCGGATTCTACTTTATCTAAAATTATTGAAATGGTTGAATCTGCTCAGGCTAAGAAAGCACCAATCCAACGAGTTGTTGATCGCATCAGCGCTATTTTTGTGCCAGTGATTTTATTGATTGCACTTGTTACGTTATTGGCTTGGGGTGTGATATCGCATGATTGGCAACAAGCATTACTCCATGCGGTGGCTGTGTTAGTGATTGCTTGCCCTTGTGCATTAGGCTTGGCAACACCAACAGCAATTATGGTTGGTACAGGAGTGGCTGCTCGTCATGGTATTTTAATTAAAGATGCCGAGGCATTAGAAACACTGCATAATATTAATATGGTTGCATTTGATAAAACAGGCACATTAACCATTGGTAAACCAGAATTAGTTGAAATGGATGTTATGGGTAGTGAGACGCCCGATCAAATTTTATCGCTCGCAGCGTCATTACAAGCAGGTAGTGAGCATCCACTTGCCAAAGCTATTTTAAGTAAAGCTAAAGAGTATCATTATGCTCAAAATATTACTTCGGTAGCTGGTTCAGGAGTGATGGCAACCGTTGATAACACCGAATATTATTTAGGTAGTTTGCGTTGGATGAAATCATTAAATGCCTATTTTGTTGGTATGGACGATAAAATTAATCAGTTATCGAGTAAAGGTTATACCATTTCATTTTTAGCGAAACAGCAATCAGAAGGTAATGTGGTGATATTAGCGCTCTTGGGTTTTGCCGATGTAATAAAGGAGGAGGCCGAAAAAGCTATTCAAGCATTACATCAGTTAAATGTAAAAACCGTTATGTTAACTGGCGATAATCAGAAAGCGGCTAATTATGTGGGGCAGCAGTTAAGTTTAGATAAGGTTATTGCTGAAGTATTACCGCAAGATAAAGCAAACTATATTTATCAACTACAAAAAAGTGAAGATATAACTGGCAATAAAACAGTGGCAATGGTAGGAGATGGTATTAATGATGCTCCAGCCTTGGCGGCTGCCGATATTGGTATTGCTATGGGCACAGGCACCGATGTGGCTATGCATGCAGCAAGTATTACTCTAATGCGTGGTAATCTATTTTTGATTGCTGATGCGATCGATATTTCGCGCCGAACCTATAATAAAATTAAACAAAATCTATTTTGGGCATTTTTCTATAATTTAATCGGTATTCCGCTAGCGGCATTGGGATTTTTAAATCCAATGATAGCTGGTGCCGCTATGGCGTTAAGTAGTGTTAGCGTTGTAACCAATGCACTTTTACTTAAACGTTGGAAGGCAAAATCAGAAAACCAATAATATAAGATTTTTGTTTTGAATTAAGGAGGCTCTAAGCCTCCTTTATATTGATTAGAAGACAAATTAACTTAATTCATTCTACAAATAAGCGTACATTCTTGTTAAAAAGTTTCAGGTAACATGGTGTTTGAGTATAAAAATTATCAAAAAAAGTACGTCCAATATTGTTAAATAGTAATAATAAACAAGATAAATATGCCTTATTTTGTTTACTGAATTATTTTAGGGTGGTATCGATCTAATAGCATGTTATTGAATTTATTTTCTGGGTCTAATTGTGCTTTAAGTTTAAAAAAGCGATCTGCTTGTGGGTATGCGCGCTGAAATTGTTCACCAGTTGCATGTAATTGATACGGTAAATAATAACTTCCACCCTTTGCTAATACTGCATCGATTAATTCTCGTGTCCAGATTCCTACTTTCTTTTTGCTTTGTTCATCAGTATCTTGTTGATAATAAATAACAAAAGCAAACACTTCGGTTTTAGCCCATGCTAGTAATGAACCGTTATCAGGATTTGCATGACGAATCGAAATATTAATCACATTGGCCTGATGTTTTTTTAGGATAGCAATTAATTCAGGATAAAAATCCTCAAACCGTTCTATGGGGATAAAATACTCCTGCAGAGCAAAACTTTTATTTTTGCTTTTAATTGGCTGTAAATTCGACACATCATAACTGGCTTCATAATTACGCCACATTACTGGTTGTTTTGTATAATCTATATCATCATACAATTTACGTAAATGCTTGCCTAAATTTGATGAGGCGACAATTTTTATTTTTTGTTCCTGTTCAAACGAATATTGGTCGATTGGGCGTAATCTGTCCAAAATAGTCAATGGTTCTTGTGTTTCTTTAAAAGTGACAGCACGAACTTCTTCAAAATCAGGTGGGTAAATTACCGAGTTATGGAATATGGCACTTTTGTCAGAACGAATCTGTTGCATAAAATATGGGTAATACTTGGCAATTGGCATAACATCGCTAATGCGTTTTACTTTAACATTATCAACAAGTCGCAAAGTGACTTCTGTAATTACGCCTAATCCACCATAACCGCCGATAGCGCCATAAAATATATCTTGATTTTCTTTTGGACTGGCTTCGACAATAGCGCCATCAGCTAGGACAATTTTGAACTTCTCAACAGATAAAATCATAGGGCCTTCTCCAATATAACGCCCATGCACATTTACACTAAGCGAACCACCAATACTAAAATTGGCATAGCTTTGCATGATTTTTACCGATAAATTGTAGGGATCAATCAATTCCTGTACTTGACGCCAAGTTGCGCCTGTTTCAATGGTTAAAAGTTTCTTCTCAGGGGTGAAATCAATCACATGGTTGAGTTTTTGTGTATCTATTTGAATTCCATTGTTTATTGCTGTTTGTCCCCCCATGCTGTATTTGCCACCAGCTATACTAATTGGACCAGAGGTATTTTTAACTAGTTCAGAGACCTGTTGAGTCGATTCTGGTTGCATAATCGCAGATGCTTGTACTGGTGTCATACCTGTAACATCATTTACAACGACAGCTTGCGCTTTTGGTGGTAGTAGTAAGAAAAGACAACAGCTCAATAAAGTTAATTTTTTCATTATAAGTTATTATTTATTTTGGATATATTAAAAATATGATTCTATCTATACAAATTAAATAAATCAATGCTTCTATAATTTTTATGTGCTTATTTTTGAATAAAGTAGTATGGGAAAATAAACAGCAGTGGTGAACATCTTAAAAAGTGAGAAAATAAAAATGAGTCATAACTACCTTATTAATCAAAAATTCACCAAAGCAGCCTACCCACAAACAAATGGAAAGTCGAAAGAGTAACACGAACTTTGAATTGCGATGTGGCATAATCAGCAAATATTTAGCGATTCAAAAGGTAGAAAACAAAAACTTGAACGCTTTATTAATTTTTATAATACCGTTAAATCGCATAAAGCAATTTTTGGAAAAACGCCTTATGCGTTTTTAGAGGATTATTTTAACCTATGAAGTGCAAACAACTCGGCGTTTTTCTATATTTAAGCATTTCAATATAAAATGCAAAACAACGTGCTTTTATTGGTTATCTGATAACAAAGAATTCATCAACAAAGGTAAGGTCTAATGTTGTTAAATAGTGATAATAACCAAGATACATTTCATCTTTATAAATTTTTAAACACATTTGAAAAACGGGTTCATTATAATCTCCCGTTAAAATCACACTTAAGCTTTCATGAAAAGTAAGTGTTTGGGTCTCTTGTTTAGTATTAAGTTCTAATTCTGTGTAGTGATCATTAAGAATATGTTTTAAGTTTGTCATAGCAACTTTTTTTAATTTAGTATTGATTAATTCAATATCTGTAGATTTTAGATAATCAAATAGTAGCATTATGTTGATCACTCCTCGATATTTGTTAATCATTATATTAATGTTAATGGCTTTTGTTTATTTATCTGAGTGTACTGAAATACTGATGTAAAAAAATCAGTGTGTTACTTATCAAAATTGTTCAGGTAGAGTATTGATTTTATTTAAGTTTTTATCTTGATTTTTTTATTAAAATCCTATGGTTATAAAATTATTGCTATTTTCAGCGCAGTTGGATTTTGCTGTCTTTGGTTTTGGAAGAGACTAAAATTTTTGTTAAAAACTTTCAAGTGAATTTGTGTTTATGTAAGAAAATAATCTAGATTAACTCAAGAATGTTTAAAAATGTGGCGTTTAAGCTAAATAGGTATTGCTTTATTATTTTATTGCTATAATATAGCCACTTCTTTGACGCGGGGTGGAGCAGCTTGGTAGCTCGTCGGGCTCATAACCCGAAGGTCGTTGGTTCAAATCCAGCCCCCGCAACCAATTTTAGCTAGTCCGTAACAACTCCACAGTACTCCAAACATCACACTTTATCTTTATACCATTACTATTTTTATACCATCACTATTCCGATTTTGGCACCGCTAGCAATGTAGATACTGCTTCGCTAATGCGTCTTGCTATGTAGCTATTGTTCATGGTGTATAAGTGAATGCCATCGACATCTTGCGAAACCAAATCAACAATCTGATCGATTGCGTAAGCAATACCGGCATCACGAAATGCTTCTGGATGATGTTCATATTTTTCCATCATTTGTTTGAATTTTTTCGGTAAATTTACCCCACACATCGATACCATGCGCTCAATTTGGTTTTTATTGGTCACTGGCATGATGCCTGCTTCTATTGGAACATTAATGCCAATATCGCGAGCTTTATCTAAAAATGTATAAAAATAGTCATTATCAAAAAATAGCTGTGAAATAAGTTGATCGGTACCTGCATTGACCTTTTCTTTTAGGTGGATCAGATCTTGTTTTAGTGTTGCTGCTTCAAGGTGTCCTTCGGGATAGCATGCACCAATCACGTTAAAATCACCGTTTTCTTTAATGAATGTCACCAGTTCGCTGGCAAAGCGAAAGTCATCTTTAGGTTGCACATTCGGGCTGATGTCACCACGCAAAGCGAGCACATTATCAATTCCTGCACATTTAAGATCATGTAGGATTTTTTGCATTTCAGCTTTATCAAAATTGATCCCTGGCAAGTGAGCGACGCTTTCAATGCCATAAGTGTGTTTGACTGAGTGGGCAATATCAATGGTGGTTTGACCATTTAAGCTACCACCTGCACCATAAGTGACACTGATAAAATCAGGTTTAAAATAACCAAGTTCACGCAATGTACTATAAATTGTTTCTAGTGGTGAGGTTTTTTTAGGGGGAAAAACCTCAAAGGAGAATACGGTTTTTTTATTAAATAGTAGATTTGTTTTCATTTGTTTCATCCATTGGTTATGTCACTCATTTCCTTTATTGACACTTCCGCCGCCCAAATAGGCGGCGGAAACGTAAGGCTATGAACAAAGCCTGATTTGTTAATAAAAAACTCAACGACTTTGTAAAAATAGTACTTAGTTCAGTGTTTTTCTTACTTCTAAAGTGGCTTGTACTAAATGTTGTAAGCTTTCAACCACTTCTTTTTCGCCACGAGTTTTTAAACCGCAATCTGGGTTGATCCACAATTTTTGGTTATCAATCTTCGCTAGTAACTTTTCAATCGTTGCTTTGATTTCGGCTACTGGTGGTACACGTGGTGAATGGATGTCATAAACCCCTGGTCCTACTTCAGTTTTGAAGTTGTTTGCATTAAGTACGTCAATCAACTGCAAATTAGAGCGAGAAGCCTCGAACGAAATAACATCAGCGTCCATTGCATCAATATCTTTAATAATGTCAGCAAATTCGCTATAACACATATGGGTGTGGATTTGCGTATCTGCTTGCACTTTGCTATGTACCAATCTAAACGCAGGGATCGCCCAATCAAGGTATTCACTGTTCCAATCTGCTTTACGTAGTGGTAATTTTTCTTTTAATGCCGCTTCGTCAATTTGAATGATCTTAATACCCGCTGCTTCAAGATCTAATACTTCATCACCAATTGCTAATGCTATTTGGAATACCGATTCTTTTTGAGAAATATCTTCTCGTGGGAACGACCAATTTAGAATAGTCACAGGTCCTGTTAACATACCTTTAACTGGTTTGTCTGTCAGGCTTTGTGCATATTTTGAATATGCAACAGTAATCGGTTTTGAGCGTGAAATATCACCCCAAACAATTGGTGGCTTAACGCAACGAGTACCATAAGATTGCACCCATGCTTTTTCAGTAAACACAAAGCCATTTAAGCTTTCACCAAAATATTCGACCATGTCATTACGTTCAAATTCACCATGTACTAACACATCAATGCCAATTTCTTCTTGTAATTTAATACACTGCGCAATTTTTTGTTGATTAAACTCAGTATATTCGTTCAGGCAAATTTCACCTTTTTTGAATTTAGCACGATTTAAACGTACATCAGGTGTTTGTGGGAATGATCCAATAGTGGTTGTTGGTAATAGTGGCAAATTAAAGGCCTTTTTCTGCGCTGCTTCACGCACTGAAAATTCAGGTAAACGAGTAAAGTCCGAATCTTTTAATGCGGCCACTTTTTGGCGTACCGCTTGGTTTGCACCTTCGCGCTCACGAGTAAATAATGTTTGGTTAGCTTTATAAGCAGCATTATTTTCAGGATTTGCATCCTTAAATAATTGACCAAGTTCAGCAAGTTCTTGTAGCTTTTCTTGTGCAAAAGCAAAATAAGCACGTTGTTGAATAGTTAATTTGGTCTCATTTTGCAATGTATAAGGTACATGCAGTAATGAGCAAGAAGTATTGATTACAATATTTGCGGCTTTTTGTTTGATTTTACCAAGTAATGCTAAGGTTTTTTGGTAATTGTTTTTCCAGATATTTTTTCCATTTACCACACCAGCAAATAACACTTTATCGGCAGGGAAACCATTGTTTTCAAGTAAAGCTAATGATTGTTTACCTTCAACAAAATCAAGACCAATACCATCAAAAGGTAAAGCGACAAGTTCTTTATAACAATCACGTACATCACCAAAATAAGTTTGTAAAACAATCTTAGTTTGTCCTTTTACCGATAAAATCGCTTGATAAAGTTCGGTAAATAAAGCGATATCGTCTTTATTTAGGTCAGTGACTAAAATAGGTTCATCAATTTGGATCCACTCAGCACCAAGTGTTGTGAATTTTTGGATGATGTCTTGATAAGCTTTAATAATATCGGCTTTAAAATCAACAAGCTGTTTTTTACTTAAATACTGCGCTAATTTAAAAAAGGTTAATGCACCAATCACAACCGGCTTGGTTTGTACACCTAACGCTTTAGCTTCTTGATATTCGTCAAAAGGTTTAGTGCCTGTTAACTTAATTTGTACTGAATCTTCAATTTCAGGTACTAAATAGTGGTAATTGGTGTTAAACCATTTTTTCATAGCGAGTGCTCGCACATCGCCTTTTTCACCCTGATAACCACGTGCCATCGCAAAATAACGGTCAAGTTCAGGTAAACCTAAATCTTGGTAACGTTTTGGAATAACATTAAGTAAACACGCTGTATCTAACACCGCATCATAGAATGAAAAATCATTAGATGAAATAAAGGCAATTTTTTGAGCCGCTTGTTGTTTTAAATGCTCAGCTCGTAGCGCTTTAGCTTCGTTTAATAATTCAGCTTGTGTTTTATTACCTTTAAAATAGGCTTCTGTTGCAAATTTAAGTTCACGAAGCTTACCAACTCGAGGATATCCAATAACAGCAGTATTCATTTTTATTTCCTTTTTATCGACTTTTTTTAGTGATAAAGAAGATAACAAAAAAAACAGATATTGAATAATTCTAGTTTTTTATTGGTTAATATAGTTTTTAACTATAACTGATAAAATAAAAAATCCCACTATAGCTAAATAGTAGGATTTAGTATTAAGTGATTTAGCTTAAATTATTGACGCCACTCGCCACGAATAGGTCTTGAAAAATGAGCAAGAACGGCAATCATACAAATTTCAATTGAAACGCCCCAATAGATATGACCCAAAATTTCGCTCCAAAGTTCATAGCCATTTAAATTCCATAACCAACCAACAGTACCTTCGGCATCATAAGCAGGATGACGAAAGCCAAGTAATGGAATTAAAAAACCATGCATAGAGATAGTAATAATCGTGCCATAAACTGCGCCATACCATAGTCGGATTTTGTTGCAATAATATGCACCAGCCACATAAACAAAGGCAAAAGCAAAACTGAATAACCAGTGATAAAGCGTTACCGCACCAGAAACAGTTGCTGTTTGATAAATATAATCAAGTGAATGAGAATCAATCCCTAACCAACCAAGCCATGCATCAATATGTGCCGCTGGAGGCGAAATTTCACCCGGGACACGAGGAGGCATATTAACCTCGGATCCCCACTTAACTAAAGCACTAATAAAACCACCAATGATTGTTGTCCAAATAATGACTTGACGATTTGTTTTATTTCCAAACATACTGGGTTTTCCATAATTATAATAATAGGTGTATAAATTATACTCCTGTGTAATTTGGGATAAAAGAAGAATAAGTTGGGGGAGGTGTAAAAGTTATTGTGAGGAGTGGTGGTGATTATTTATGGGGCATTTTGTACCGATTTGAAGAGGGTGGTTTACAAGAGGTATTTCTATACTATACAGTGAATAAATAATTGAGCATAGCAATGCTATATTGAAGGTAAAGATGATATATACATGTGTTATTGAGTTATAAAACGATATTAGCTTATTCTCATAAAACTGATTACCCCAGTATTTTTTCTATAGCGTAATTTTTTAAGTTAGTTTTTTAGTAATTATGGAATAAAGCAGAGGAAGCTGAATAGTCTTAAATTTATAGAAGTACTAATTTTAAGTGCCTATAAAATAGGCGCTTAAATTATAATCACTTTTATACTTCTACTTCTTTTGGATACAAAGAATCGTCTGGTATCTCAATATCAATACTTTCTAACAATGCATTATATTGGTTTATATCTTCTTGAACTTTTTTTATTATTGCGATGGCTGATTTTTGCATTTCAGGTTGATCTATAATAATCCCACCTCTTTCTAAAACGCCATACAGATGGGAATATTCGTTATGCACTCTATCGGTCATAAATACATAAAGATCATCACCCCAAAAACTTTTCAGTACTTGGGTTGTTCCATAAGATGGAGATGGAAATTTGTAAAAAGTATAAATTTCTAAAAATTTACGAGCATAATTACCGAAGTTATAAAATAAATCATAATTACTATCATCAATATTTTTCACGGTTGCACATTTATAGATTTTTCCAAATAAAAAATTAAATTCTGTTACAAATTCTCTCAAGTACAAAGGCATACGTCTTATTGTCGAAATACGATCATTTCGTTCAATTAAATAGTAACTACATTTTTTATTTCTATTTTCTTTATCAAGATTTGTTAAATACTTTAAAAATTCTAAGCTATGAGTTGAAATAAATAATTGCTTATATTTTTTATTTTTACAAATTCTTTTCTGAATTAAAGAAAAAATAAAGAAGATATGGTTACTATCTAAACTACAGATTGGATCATCTATCCAAATAATTGGGTTTTTATCTTGCTCAAGATCATCTTGGATTTTTGTTAAAAAATAACAAAAGGCAATAAGACTACACTCTCCTTCACTTAAATTATGTGCTTTAATACCATTTCGTTTAATTTCAAATTTGATAATTTTATTTTGAGGATCATCTAGTTCTTTTGCTTCTAGACTCAAAGCGTTATGACCAAAATCATGTTGTAGTATTTTATTAATACGATTACAAGCCTCTTGTTCAGATTTCAGTTTATTTTCTTCTAACTTAATTTCGTTGAGAATACGATCCTTTTCTTTTATGTATGATTGCAATTCACTTTCTAATGGTGGAATAGCAGTCTTAAGCTTTTCTATCTCAGCTAATTTATCGCTATAATTGATATCTTTTAAAAAATTATAAACATTATTTAAGCGTAGATGATCTTTCGCTACTTTTTTTTGATGATTTAAATTGGCTGTTAATTCAATATGCTTTTGTCTAATGTTTTCAATCTGTTCTAGTTTTTTTGTTATTGCCTCAGAATAATCCGCTGGGGGTGAAAATTCCAACACACTAAATAATTGTTCTTGCTTTTTCGTTAAGTAAGATATAAGAATATCTGATGATTGGATTTGGTTTTGTAAAAGTCTTGAAAGTTCTGTTTTTAATTCATTTAACTCAGGATGAAAATTTTCATAAAAAGCATTTACATCAATATTAACAGTCATAGAAGCTTTTTCTTTTTCTAAATATTCGATACCTTTTATAATACGTTTTTTCAATTTTGTTGACTCTTCATCAAAGTGATTACGTAGAGCCTCTAAACGCTTGGTAGAAATACTATTTGAGCAAAAAGCGCACATATTTCTTTTTTCATGGTAATGCATACCCTCTTCAACCCATTTATTGAGATGACCATTATTAACCAATTCCTCTATTTTTCTCGATTTTCCAATTTGAGTGTTAAGTATCTCTTTAACTGATTTAATTATCGTTTGGTAATTGATTACAAACGAAGGGATCTTATTAGGAGTTTCTTTTTCTACTTGTAAAATAAGTTTTTCATATGAATATTTTTGGTTTTTATCTAATGATTTATAAGTTGATTTTAAAACCTTAGGTATATCTTTTCCTTTTAGTTTTGTAATAGTATAATTTTGATCACCATATTTTTCAGGTTGTTTTCTTATAGAATCTTCACTTTTTGTAGCTCTATCTGAAAGTAATTTATCGAGTTCTTTTTGCTTATCGGAACAAACATCCGTTGCCTTATTCAAATCTTTTTGTTTTTTTTTAATGGATAAATATATACCAGTTTCAGCATCTTGTTTATCTGTGCCAAGCTTATCGTTTAATTCTTGAATACGATTCAAAACTTTTTGGTTTTCGTCGCCTAAAGTAACTGAAAATGATTCAATATATTGTGAATCATCATAAATAAACTTTAAGTTTTCCTTAACAAAATCAGAGTTATAAACATAAATTGGATAAGAAAAGGAATCAAGCTCAGATTGTTTAATGGTTTTATTATTTTCTAAGCAAATTTCAAACTCAGGATTTTCATATTTGCTAGAGATGTTTTTAGTTTCTAATGATCTAATTATTTTAGAAAGACTAGTTTTCCCAGAATAATTTCTACCATAAAAAATATTAATCTTTTTAAAATTATATATTTCTGTTTTATTATCTTGTAGATAAGCTAATTCATTATCCCATTCAAAATTTCGAAAAATTCCAAAATTCTCGATTCGTTTTATTTTTAAAATTTTCACTATTTTTGATCCTTATGTAACATCAAATTATTTTTTTGAGCAAAGATATAATTATTTCTAACAAAATATTCAATAATGCTTATTTCTATAGATTTACCTTATAGGCATAATTTTTAATTAACAACTAAAGAAAAGTGAGTAAAAAACAATCTTTTTAATCTATTACAACATCAATTAACGGTCAATATTTTATTTATTCAATATAAAACGCTCTTTATTATTAGTCCAAGAGCTGAGAATTATTATGGCTGTGAGGCAGTTAATGGGGGAAATGATAAAAATGGTTTCATTGCGAAGAAGTTATACACCAATTTTGATTGGTTTTTATATGAGCTAACACAATTAGAACAACATATGTATACGGATTGTGAACACTCTCACAAATAACATCTCAAAAAACAAAAAAAACTGTATTTATTTACAGTGTTTTTACTGCTATACTGCCAATATTATAACTAGCCTTATGTATTAATTTATTATGATAACTCAACTAACTATTAATAATTTTGCTATTGTAGATCAACTTCTTGTCGACTTTACTACTGGGATGACCGCTATTACGGGGGAAACAGGAGCAGGGAAGTCGATTGCTATTGATGCATTGGGATTATGTTTAGGAAATCGTTCTGATGCTTCATCTATTCGGCATGGGGCTGATCGTGTTGATATTTCGGCTTGTTTTGTGCTTGATGATACGCCAGCGGCTTTTAATTGGTTACGCGAAAACCAACTTGATGAGGGCAATGAGTGCATTTTGCGACGAGTAATTAATCAAGATGGGCGTTCTAAAGCGTTTATTAATGGTCGAGCTGTTCCTATTTCGCAATTAAAAGATTTGGGGCAAATGTTGATTCAAGTTCATGGGCAACATGAGCATCAACGCCTGTTACGCAGTGATTATCAGCAGTTGTTGTTAAATCATTATATGAATGAATCAACACTACTTGCTCAAATGCATCAAGCCTATAGGCAATGGAAAGAGGCAACTCGGGCTTACCAACAATACGAAACAACAAGGCAAGAGCGTGATGCGCATATGCAGCTTTTGCAATATCAATTAAAAGAACTTAATGAATTTTCGCCCATTGAAGGGGAGTTTCAACAAATTGATGAAGAGTACAAACGGTTATCTAATAGCGAACAGTTAATTAATCTAAGCCAGCAATCTGTCATGTTGTTAGACGAGGCAGACGACTATAACGTCAGTAATTTACTAAGCAGTGTGAAAAATAGTGTTCAAGAACTAACCTCGCTCGATCCTACGTTAAATAATGTTTATAACATGTTGGAAGAGGCATCTATTCAAATTAAAGAAGCAAGTGATGAGCTTCGTCATTATAGTGAACGTTTAGAACTTGATCCTGCTCGAGTCATGCAACTAGAACAGCGGTTATCTAAACAGATTGCTTTGGCGCGTAAACATCATGTCTTGCCCGAAGAATTGCCAGATTTACATCAAACTTTGTTAGCTGAATTTAAACAAATTAATCAGCAAGATGAACAAAGTGAACAACTTAAAAATGATATTACTAAATACCATCAAATCGCCGTTGAAATTGCTACAAAATTGCATCAAAAAAGGTTAACAATAAGCAAAACATTAGCTAAAAAAGTAACCACTATTATGCATGAATTATCTATGCCCAATGGTCAATTTAGTATTGATGTTGCTTTTGATGAAAATCGATTAAATGAAGATGGTGCTGATCAAGTCATTTTTTTAGTTAGTACTAATGTAGGACAAAGCCCCCAACCTCTGGCTAAAGTGGCTTCAGGCGGTGAGTTGTCGCGTATTGCTTTGGCAATTCAAGTTTTAACTGCGCAAAAAATGGATACGCCAGCTCTAATCTTTGATGAAATCGATGTTGGGATCAGCGGTCCAACCGCCGCAAAAGTGGGGCAACTATTAAGGCAGCTTGGACAATCAACTCAAGTAATTACCGTTACTCATTTACCACAAGTTGCAGGACAAGCTAATCAACACTATTTTGTTAGTAAACAAACTAATGGTAAAAAAACCACTACAGATATGCAAAAATTAAACGAAAATGGGCGATTAAACGAGTTAGCGAGATTATTAGGCGGCGATAAAATTACAGACGCAACATTAGCCAATGCGAAAGAGCTACTTATTATCTAACTTAATTGTGGTAATATAACGCTTTCATTTTGGTAGGAAGGAAGCTGGCTTATGAGTCTAACAGGTAAACGTATCTTATTAGGAATTACTGGCGGCATTGCTGCTTATAAATGCCCTGATCTGGTTCGTCATTTAAAAAAATGTGGCGCACAAGTGCGTGTTGTTTTGACTGATTCTGCTAGCCATTTTGTCACTAAAATGACGCTTCAAGCTGTTTCTGGCAATCAGGTTTCTAGCGATCTCTTTGATCCATCGGCCGAGCTTTCTATGAGTCATATTGAACTTGCCAAATGGGCTGATTTAGTATTAATTGCGCCTGCAACCGCCAATATTATTGCTAAAATGGCAAATGGTATTGCCGATGATTTGTTATCAACAATTTGTTTAGCAACATCTTCGCCAATTGCCATTGCTCCGGCGATGAATCAACAAATGTATAAAGCCGCCGCAACTCAACATAATTTATCTGTATTAGCGTCAAGAAATACCTTAATTTTAGGTCCAGACAGTGGTTTTCAAGCCTGCGGTGATGTTGGACCAGGACGTATGCTTGAGCCGCTCACTATTGTTGAAGAAATAACCCACTATTTTAAATCAACCTCAGTGCTTTCAGATATATCAATTACCATTACGGCAGGACCAACAATCGAAGAAATCGATCCAGTTCGTTATATTAGTAATTACAGTTCAGGAAAAATGGGATTTGCAATTGCAAACGCCGCTGCTCAAATGGGTGCCAATGTCACATTAATTAGTGGACCGGTTCATTTACATACGCCGAATAATGTCAACCGAATTGACGTTAAAAGCGCTAAACAGATGTACGATGAAGCAATGAATTACGCTAAAAAATCAAATATTTTTATTTCTTGTGCCGCTGTTGCCGACTATCATGCTAAAACAATTGCGACACAAAAAATTAAAAAAACGGGCGATAACGATGAGCTTGTGATTGAATTAGTTAAAAATCCCGATATTGTAGCAAGTGTCGCAGCGCTAAAAACACATCGCCCTTTTGTGGTAGGATTTTCCGCTGAAACTAATGATGTTAAAGTTTATGCACTAAAAAAATTAACCGCAAAAAACTTAGATTTAATTTGTGCTAATGATGTTTCTGATAAAACCATTGGCTTTAATTCCGATCAAAATGCATTAACACTGTATTGGCAAAATGGTGAGCAAACGTTACCATTAAGCAGTAAAAACCAATTAGCAACACAGTTACTTCAAACTGTTATAACACGATATAAAGCGAGTCATGATGAAAAGAAAAATTGATATAAAAGTATTAGACAAACGTTTAGGTAACGAATTTCCTTTGCCTACTTATGCAACTGAAGGATCTGCAGGCATTGATTTAAGAGCAATGTTTGATAAAACAACCGAAATAAAACCAGGAGAAACTATCCTAACCCCGACTGGTTTATCAATGCATATTGCTGATCCTAGTTTAGCGGCATTAGTGTTACCGCGTTCAGGGCTTGGTTCAAAAAATGGTATTGTACTTGGTAATTTGGTGGGTTTGATTGATTCGGATTATCAAGGTCAATTATTTGTGCCTGTTTGGAATCGAAGCCAAACTCCTTTTGTGATTGAAGCAGGCGATCGAATTGCTCAACTAATCATTGTTCCGGTTGTACAAGCCGAATTTAACATTGTTGATGAATTTGTTGAATCAGCACGAGGCGAAGGTGGTTTTGGACATTCGGGTAAAAAATGATCGTGAGTAGCAAAAATAGAAATCGCAAAGAAGATATCTTACAAGCATTGGCAAAAATGCTTGAATCTAATGAAGGTACTCAAAGAATAACTACGGCTAAATTAGCTGCAACAGTAGGTGTTTCTGAAGCAGCTTTATATCGACATTTTCCGAGTAAAACAAAAATGTTTGAAAGTTTAATTGTCTATATTGAAGATATCTTGTTATCCCGTATAAATGTGATCATGCATGAAGAGCCAAATACATTTACTCGGTTACAACTTATTCTTGCTTTGATATTAGGGTTTTCTGAAAAGAACCCAGGATTAACCAGAATTATGACTGGGCACGCATTAATGTTTGAGCAAGATCAGTTACAAGAACGTATTAGCCAGCTATTTGAACGAATTGAAACTCAAATTAAACAAGTTTTACGCGAGCGAAAAATTCGTGAAGGTGTTGCCTTCATAACTGATGAACGCATTTTATCTAGCCAATTATTAGCTTTTTGCGAGGGAATGATGGCACGTTATTCTCGTTCAGGTTTTAAATATCTACCAACAACTAATTTTGATACACGTTGGTCTTTATTAATCAAACAACTTGTTTAGCCAATTGTGAATTAAAATACTTTAAAAAAAATTTCTATTACCCATTACTGAGGATAATAATATGAATTTTGAAGGTTTCTTAAATTATACCCTTTCATTCATTGAAAAATATGATGGGGTTGTATTTAGCTATATTGCTCATTTTTGCTTTGCCATTGTTATTTTTGTGATTGGTAGAACTATCGCTAGATTTATTAGCAACCAATTAAAAAGAATATTATCAAATCGACACGTTGATCCAACTGTTGTTAAATTTGTCAGTGCATTAGCATACTATGCGACTATTGTAATGACATTGGTTGCTGTTTTAGGTCAATTAGGAGTACAAACAGCATCTATTGTTGCAGTGATTGGTGCGGCTGGCTTAGCTGTTGGTTTAGCGTTACAAGGTTCACTATCTAACTTTGCGGCTGGAGTGATTTTAATTATTTTTCGCCCATTTAAAGTTGGTGAAACGGTAATAATCAATAGTCAGCAAGGTATTATTGATTCTATACAAATTTTCTCAACATCTATTGTTACACCAACCAACGAACTAGTTATAATTCCTAACAGCCAAGTAGTAAGTGCTAATATTATCAACTATACTCGTTTACCAGAAAGACGTTTAGATTTGGTGGTTAATGTTGGTTATGATTCAGATATTCAAAAAGTCTATCAAGTGTTAAAGCAAGCAGTTGATAAAACTAATAATATATTAACATCCAAAGAGCCTACCATTCGATTAGATGTTTTAGATGCGTCCTCGATGAATTTTAATGTGTTAGTTTGGACATTAAACGAAAATTATGGCGCGGTAAAAGGTGAGCTGCTTGAAAATATCAAAAATGGATTAACTGAAAATAATATTAATATTCCATACCCAACAATGGATGTAAATCTTAACAATAAGTAGCCAATCAATTATTAAAAAACTCCGTCTGTGTTTATCAACGGAGTTTTTTATTATCTAATAACAATTAAATATCTTGATCCATATTTAATGCTGGTTTTTCGCAATCAGGGCAACCCACCACTTTGGCTGGTACACCTGCAACGGTTGTATGCTGAGGTACGGGATCTAACACAACAGAGCCAGCTCCAATTTTAGCACCTTTGCCTATTTCAATATTACCTAAAATCGTTGAATGAGCTCCAATCATCACCCCTTCACGAATTTTTGGATGGCGATCACCATTTTCTTTACCCGTTCCGCCTAATGTAACCGATTGTAAAATAGAAACATCATTTTCAATTACCACTGTTTCTCCAATCACAATACCTGTTGCGTGATCAAACATTACTCCACAGCCAATTTTTGCCGCAGGGTGAATATCAACACCAAATACAATCGCAATTTGGCTTTGTAAAAAAATAGCCAATGATTTACGTTTTTGCTTCCAAAGCCAATGTGCAATTCGATAAGCTTGCAAGGATAAAAATCCTTTGTAATAAAGAAGTGGTGTTGAATAGTAATTAGTGGCTGGATCGCGAATATAAACAGCCATGATATCGCATATAGCTGACTGAATAATATTTTGGTCCGCTTGATAAGCCTGACGGGCAATTTCACGAATTTCAATAGCGGGCATAACCTGAGAAACAAGCTTATTAGCTAAAATATAGCTTAAAGCACTCCCCAGATCTTCATGATTGAGTAAAGTTGCATGGAAATAACTAGCTAACATCGGCTCGCTTTCAACTAACTCAGAGGCTTCTTGTCGAATGGTTTTCCATAACATCTCGGGTTTAACAACTACTTTTACATCGTTCACTACAAGTCCCTATACATATTATCTAAAATTGCTAATATTGTTTCGCAAACTTTCCTTAGAAGCAAGGATTGTATTGATTTAACATCAATAAAAAGAAAAATGGAAACAATATGTCCCCATTTTTATAATTATTAGAGCTAATTTAAAATCATTGTTGTTTTGCTTTTTTTTCGTCACTTAAAGTAAATATAGCTATTATTGAAGTAATCAAAACAACCCCAGCAAGCACATAAAATGTTGTCGCATATCCTGTATTATCAAATAATTTACCCACAAACCATGACAACACAATAACGCCAAGATTCGATGAAATATTAAAACCAACTAAATAAAGTGTAGCAGATAACCGAGCATCAAAATTACCTACAATATATTTAAACATCGCCAAAATAAATAATGGAATTTCAATTGCATGAAATAACTTAACGAATGATATCAGATAAATATTATCTAACGTTGCAGATAATGCAATTCGGCAAATCATAACTAGTGCAGCAACTAATAGCGATTTTTTAGCTCCAATTTTGTTAATAAAATAAGGAGCAATAATCATACAAGTTGCTTCTAAAAAGACTTGGAAGGAATTTAAATAACCGTAAACTTGATAGCCATCTTCTGGTTTTTCAAAAAAACCAGTATAAAAATTAGGAAATAACTGCTGATCATAGATAGTATAAAAACTATAAGTACCAATAACAAACAACACAAACAACCAAAATTTTTGCAAACCAAACAGCGATAAGATTTCGCCCATTGTTGGTATAGTCGTTGTTTTTTCTACTAAAGCAGTATCGTTATTTTCAGTTGGTGATGCTTGATATTGTTTTGGCTTAAATACTATATTAATGGTGAAAAAGATAACCGCAACACCCGACGCCATCCAAAAGTTAATATGAGGATCAATACCAAATAAAATACCGGCAACAAACGTTGCAGCAGCATAACCAAATGATCCCCAAAAACGAGCAGGACCAAATTCAAAGCCAAATAATCGACTAATACGTTCAATAAAAGAGTCAATCAAAGCACTGCCCGAAATAAAGCTAGCACTTAAAACTGGTGCACCGATACAAACACCCCAAATAAAATCATTTTTTAATAAAGGCTCATACACATAAATTAAAAAAGGGCCAATAAGAACCATGATAATACTTTGGAAGGTCACTACGGCTTTACCTATTTGTAATTTATCTTGGATAATGCCATAGAAAATCATGAAAAACATGGCTGCGGCAGAATTAGCCGCATAAACAATACCTAACTGCTCACCTGATAAGTCAATTTTACTTTTTAGCCAAATTGCGTAAAAAGACCACCACAGCGACCACGCAGCATAAAAAGTAATAAGGTAACCAGACGAGAACCAATAGTTTCTATTTTTTATCATATTCATGTTTATTACTCTTATATTGTTGAAAATCGATGAAGTTTAACGTTAACATTATTGTCATATTTGATACTAAATAGATAGAACCAATTGTCATAAATGTTACTTACCTCACACTTTTTATCATTTCTATTTGTGGTATCATCATGCATAGTAATGGCTGATAATCATTTTTATCTTGTTAAACAAAAGGATTTAACTATGGCTTCACTTAAGGATGTTGCAAAGCTAGCATCTGTTTCATTGATGACGGTTTCACGCGCAATAAATAACCCTGAAAAATTAAATAAAGAAACTTACAAACGCGTTAAACAAGCTATTGAGCACCTTAATTACGTACCTGACTTATCGGCAAGGAAGATTCGTGGTGATAATTCAGGACCAAGTGCAATTGGTGTTTTGGCATTAGAAACAGCAATGACGCCATTTTCGGTAGAATTACTACAAGCCATAGAAAAGACCGCACAAGATCATGGCTGGAATACCTTTATCGTTAATTTATTTGATGATAAAGATCCCGATCATGCAATAAACACCCTGCTATCATATCGCCCTAACGGTATTATCTATACCACAATGGGATTAAGAAAAGTTGAACTTCCTGAAAAGTTATTAGATAAAAATGTTGTATTAGCCAACTGTATAAGTGATTCAAAACAACTAGCTTGCTATATTCCAAATGACTATTTGGGTCAATATCAAGCCATGCAACATGTAATAAAGAAAGGCTATAAAAAACCATTATGCATCTATTTATCAGAAACCACATTAGCAGGAAAAACTCGACGTAAAGCCGTTGAGCAAGCGTGGTTAGATGCGGGTTACAATTTAAATAAGATTACTAGTTACCATACCTCAACTTTATCAGATGACCTTGCACAAGAATATATGATGACGGTTGATATACTGAAACAACATTGTAATAAAAAACCTGATTTTGATGTATTAATTTGTGGTAATGATCGAATAGCTTTTGTTGCTTATCAATATTTACTCGGTCAAGGACTTCATATTCCTTCTGATGTAGCTGTATTAGGTTACGATAACATGGTAGGTACTGGTGAACTATTTTATCCACCACTGACAACAGTGCAATTGCCTCATTATGAGATTGGAGAACAAGCAGCTTTACATATAATTAATAACAAAAACCAAAAACAGATAATACAGGTAGCATCACCTTATTTAGAAAGGAATTCATTATAACTTACTTAAATAAATTGACCGCCCAATGGCGATCAATTCAATCATCAATTACGCATAAATAGATTTTAACTGCCAGCTATCTAATTTGGTTATTTTGGTGCTACCATTTTCAGCAAATAAATTAACTACTCGCTCCGCTGGTAATTTTGGATAGATACGGCTTGAAAGGCTATATAAATCACCATTAACAAATACTTCTATAGATGAAGCATCAACATACACATGTAAAGTTAATTTTTGGCTTTCTGGTAATGGTACGCTACGATAACCAGTTAATTCAAGACCAGATAAACTACGATCAAGAACAATACGATTAGATTGTAAATCAACATATAGTAATGTTGCTTGTTTACCATTTTCAGTGGCAGCAAGTTGCAAACCAAAACGCTCAGCATCACTTTCTTTTAGATCAAACTCAACACAAAGTTCACAACAAATTGACTCAATATTGGTATTTTTAAGTTCACTATTGAGCGTTATTTCACCAAATGATTTTGGCTTTTCGCGCAATGCTTCAAGTTCTTTTACTGGGCGATTTCTGACTTTATTATCTTGATCTAAAATCAGTTCACGAGGAAGTGTAAATGCGCCTGCCCATTTATCTTTTTTGCTTGGCATGGCTGACTGCCACATATCCATCCAAGCAAAAATAATACGACGTCCATCAGCGGCAAGAAATGATTGCGGTGCATAAAAATCGTGTCCAAAATCCATTTCTTGAAAAGGTTTAACTATTGAAAATTGCTGCCCAGGTTGCCAATTACCTACTATATAGCCTGATTGGAATTGATTACGATACTGATAACCTTTTGCTTTCAACCCTTGTGGTGAAAACATCAAAACCCATTTATCACCAAGTGGAAAAAAGTCAGGGCATTCAAGCATATAAACATCAGGATCGATATCACTCACTACAACATGATCCAATTGCCATTCATTTAAATCATCAGATCTAAATAGTAAAACTTGACCAACATTATTTGGCGTTCGCTGACCAACAACCATCCACCATTTACCATCTTGTTGCCACACTTTAGGATCGCGAAAGTGCATCACTCCGTCTTGAGGGGTAAGTACTGTGCCTTGCTTTTCAAAATGAATGCCATCTTTACTAGTTGCAAGACATTGGCTTTGTCGAATCTGTTCATCATAACCTTGGCCACTCAACCAAATATGACCAGTATAAATTAAGCATAACTCACCATTATTATCTACGGCCGATCCAGAAAAACAGCCTGACTTATCAAATTCTTGATCGGGAGCAATAGCTATTGGCAACCTTCGCCATGTGACTAAATCATCACTAACAACATGTCCCCAATGCATTGGTCCCCAATTTTCATCATAAGGATGATGCTGATAAAAGGCATGATATTGACCTTTAAAGTAAATCAAACCGTTAGGATCATTCATCCAACCAGCTGGTGGAGCTAAATGAAAATGTGGATAATATTGTTTATTCATTACTTTTTCTAAATTTTTAACAGCTAGATTGGCTTTATCAATAGCAGTAGACATAAAAACCCCTTTTTTATCCAATATTAGATACCTTTATTTAATAGTATCTTAATTTAATTGTTAACGTTAACTGTTAATGAAATTAGCGATAAAATATGTGATGATAGTCACATATTTTTAACGTTAACAATGAATTTTTTGTCAAATGATTTAGTCTATGGCGGACTTTTAAAAAATGACTATTATAAATTCAACAACAGATTAACTATTAATGACTTTACTAAAAAGTAAAAAGATGACATATTTCAAAAAACTCAAGTAATCTGTCTCTATACTAGATTACCGCAGTAACTAACTATAATCGAGTTAAAAAATGAATAATACTAAAGTTTGGTCCCTTGGGGATGCCGTTATTGATTTATTGCCATTTGGTGATATGAATTATAAAGCATGTGCTGGTGGCGCACCTGCAAATGTTGCAATTGGTATTGCAAAATTAGGGCTGCCTTCAGCGTTTATTGGTCGTGTTGGTAATGACCCTTTTGGTGATTTTATGGAAACCACATTCCGCCAATATAACGTTGATTGCCAAAGCCTTGAAAAAGATGAACATCATCGAACAAGTACTGTGGTTGTTGATTTAGGAAAAAACGGTGAACGTAGTTTTACTTTTTTGGTTTCCCCTTCAGCTGATCAATTTTTATCTCAGCAAGCAATTCCTAATTTTAACCAAGATATTTTACACTTTTGCTCTTTGGCGCTAGTTGGCCACACCTGCCGTCAAACACTTAAAACTGCGATTGAACAGCTTACCGCTAAAAATGGCCTAATCAGCTTTGATGTTAACTTGCGCGAACAGATGTGGGCCAATAAAGACGAAATGCGCACCACTATTACTCAATTTTGTCATGATGCTGATATCCTCAAACTATCAGACGAAGAACTATTTTGGTTAACTCAAAGCAATGATTGGAGTGAAGCATTAAATAAACTACAACAACACTATGAAGCACCATTAAAATTAATTACCAAAGGTAAAGATGGCAGCATTGTATTATGGCAAGGAAAAACATTTTCGTTTGATTCGTACCATGTAAATAGTGTTGATACAACTGGTGCAGGTGATGCTTTTGTCGCAGGATTACTCAGCAGTATTGCATCCTCAGGCATGCCTGAGGATAAACTGATGTTAGAAAGCATGATGACCATTGCCAGTGCTTGTGGAGCCTTAGCTACAACCAAAAAAGGCGCATTAACTGCACTACCTGATAGTACATTTTTACAATCATTTATTAGCGATAATCCAACATTAACAGCAAAACAAATGGCATAATAAAAATAGTAAAAACTTACTAATAGGGCAGCAAGATTGAATACAATAGTTTCAAAATATAATTATGATTGACTGCCCTTTACCACTCAATAACTTAACTACTCAGTAATTTAACTATTTAATAACTCAACTATTTAGTTAAATTACTGTTTATAAAATCAAATAGCATTTAACACCGACTACATTGTGATCTTGCCCATTGATCTATCATAAAAACATCATCAATCGTCGATGGCTCAGGGAAAGCCAATTGATCTAATACTTTTGATACATTTTTAGCAATATCCATAAAACCAATTTTATGTTGCAAAAATGCTTCAACCGCAACTTCATTGGCGGCATTGAGCGCTGTGGTAGCCGCTTGCCCTTGATTAAAGGCATCTATTGCCAATTTTAAACATGGATAACGACCAAAGTCAGGTTGTTTAAAGGTTAACGACGAAATTTGCGTAAAATCTAAAGGTGGTACGCTTGAAGGCACACGATCGGGGTAAGACATGGCATAAGCAATTGGCGTGCACATATCAGGCACACCAAGTTCAGCCACCACACTACCATCTTGATAACGTACCATTGAATGGATAATTGATTGCGGATGAATAATAATTTCCATTTCGTTGGCACTGGCATTAAATAACCAACGAGCTTCAATATATTCCAGCCCTTTATTCATCATCGTTGCTGAATCGACAGATATTTTTTTACCCATCGACCAATTAGGGTGAGCAACCGCTTGCTCGGGGGTGACATGTACCAGTTTAGCTAAATCCCAATCGCGAAATGGTCCGCCAGAACCTGTTAACACGATTTTAGTAATACCATGCTCAGCAAGGTTAGCAAAACCTAAATCATGCTGTACCGCCGTTGGTAAACTTTGAAAAATAGCGTTATGTTCGCTATCTACCGGCAACAACTCAGCGCCATACTCTTTAACCGCTTGCATAAATAAATGCCCACAGGTTACTAGCGATTCTTTATTGGCCAACAAAATACGCTTACCTTTCTTAATCGCAGCAAGCGTTGGTTTTAATCCTGCCGCCCCCACAATAGCCGCCATCACTTGATCGACCTCGGGCAACTGCGCTAAGTCGCAAATGGCTTGTTCACCACTTAACACATCAATATCCAATTTTAGATTGGCAAGATTTGCTCTTAATGCCGTCTCAGCTTGCGCTGTTGCCATGGCAACGTATTTAGGCTTAAAAGCCAGACATTGCTCAGTCATTTTGGCAACATTATTACCTCCTACTAAAGCATAAGCTTTAAATAGATGTGGATTTTGAGCAATAACCGCTAGCGTACTGCAACCAATTGAACCTGTCGAACCTAAAATTGTGATATTTTTCATATTAATACATTAAATCTATATTATGGTTAGCTAAAAAATTAATAAATTGCTTGGTTGGCACTTTATCTGTAATAATTTGATTAAACAGAGTTAACTCACCAATAAAAGCCGGTTTAACTTGATTAAATTTAGTATGATCGGCAATCAAAATATTTTGACCTGATTTTTTTATCGCCTGCAATTTCATATCAACTTCATCAAAATGATAACAAGTTACGCCTTGCTTAATATCAATCCCTGCGGCCGAAATAAATGCTTTATTTGGGCAAATCGAATTTAATTCACTATGCTGTCCAATAGCGCTAAAAATCGCATTATTAGCCTGATAATGACCACCACATAAAATTGTCTTACAATTAGATTTATTTTGTAATGCTAAAAATGCGTTTAATGAATAACAGATAGCAGTAAAAGTTATTTCATCATCAATGGCATCAATAATAAAAGGAATAGTCGTACCGCAATCAAAAAAGACGGTATCGTTTTCTACAATGTATTTACTAGCTATATTGGCAATATATTGTTTTTCATAAACCTGTTTATCTTGTTGGTCTGACAAAAAATACGGGGT
This sequence comes from Gilliamella sp. ESL0232, assembly GCF_013346885.1. Lineage (NCBI taxonomy): Bacteria > Pseudomonadati > Pseudomonadota > Gammaproteobacteria > Orbales > Orbaceae > Gilliamella > Gilliamella sp. ESL0232. The sequence continues at coordinate 28,049 of NZ_JAAEDW010000005.1, forward strand.
AATTTGATGACGAGCATCACTAACAACATAGCCACCTAAAACACTTAGGGAACAACCAACATTGCTCAAATCTCGGCGAATGGTCATTTCTGAAACAGCCAACAACTTAGCGGCTTCTTTTAAATGAATCTTATCTGTTTTTTTTAAAAGTTGAATAAGATCATTCACTCTTTTTTGTGATTGTGTTTCCATGCTGATCCTATAAATCAATAATAACAAGCTACATAAGTAGCTTATTAATTGATATCATTGATTAATAATCACTGGTCGAAGTTACATCACCAGAAACAATCGCAATACCAGCACTAGCCCCTAAACGCGAAGCCCCCGCTTGAACCATTTTTTCAGCCGTTTGACGATCACGAATACCACCCGATGCCTTAACGCCCATCTCATTGCCAACGGTATCACGCATCAACTTAACATCCTCAACCGTTGCGCCAGATACACTAAACCCAGTCGAGGTTTTAACAAAAGCAACACCGATTTGCTTACAAATTTCACAAACTTTAACAATTTCGTCTTTAGTTAATAAACAAGTTTCTAAAATCACTTTTAATGGCACAGCGCCACAAGCATTAAATACCGCCTCAATATCTTGTTTAACCGCATCCCAATCATTGCTTTTTAACCAACCCACATTGATGACCATATCGATTTCTTGCGCACCTGCTTTAACCGCCATTTCGGTTTCAAAGGCTTTAGCGCTAGTTAGCATTGCACCTAAAGGAAAGCCAACGACTGAACACACTTTTACATCGCTACCTTTTAGTAAACTAGCCACTAAAGGAACATAGCCTGAATTTACACAAACTGAATAAAAATGATATTGTTTAGCTTCTTCACAGAGTTTAGTGATTTGGTCTTTTGTTGCGTTCATTGCAAGTAAAGTATGATCGATATACTTTGCATAACTCATAACGAGATCCTTAAAATGTCTTTGTAATAATGTTTAATTAAATATTGTTAGTCTGTAAATAAATAGGGATGTTATAAAAATAACAAATATAGCCAAGCACTGTTATTTTTATAACATTATGGCGTAATTGATTGAAATAGTACAGATAAAAATCTGTGTTTAAATTTTAGTTTTTCGTGAAAGAAATAACATTTATATCAATAATTTACCAAATATTATTATTTGGCGTGCTAATTTCGCTTAGGTGACAGCACATCCTGATGAAGGAAAAGAGTTAATGGAATTTAATTCTTCTATTTTTCATTTTTTTATAATACTCTGTTTTATTGAGCCGAGTGTGTTTTATTACAAGATAAAAACGATCGAAACTCAGCACATCCAAAAAAAATCAAGTATCTTAATAAATCTTTACAAAATTTTTAGTTAAAAATGTAGCCAAATTTTTTTTAAACATTATAATTTTAAAAATTAGAATTAATTCAGCTATATTTTATAGATTATAGATCGTTAAAAAAATAAAATAAAACAATATATTACTTTACAAAAGGGATGTTATGCAGTATACTTATCAACACCAGACACCAGACACCAGCACTGGCAAACCTATGTCTTAAATTTATTAAATAACCACGTTAGACGAGTTTTTACACTTACTTCATTTTTAGCATCGAAATTATCCATACAATTATCTACAAAAAAAACGTTGGTATTAGTGCCATTGTTGTTATTGCCGTATTCGCCTAATTTGCAGGCATTAACTGCGCATACTAGTAATGTTATAGAAGGTAGTGCACCATATTTAACATTTGATGGTGGTAAAACTAAAGCGATCACAACCGATGATTTATTGAATATCACTCTATTGGATGGAACAATAGTTACTCCATCAACCAATACATCAAGCGTAACAAATCCAATAACTTTACCTAAAGGAAGTACTTTAAGTGATATTCACATGTTGATTCCCTCATCAGTTGATTCAGTCAGTTTAAATGATATAGTGAACACTTATCATTATTGGGGCGATGATGATGGTGATGGTCAGGGAATAAATGGCGTAACCGCAAAAGGAAATCTATCTGCTTATTTTTCCGATAAAAATGGTAATGCTGTTAGTCGTAATGATATTTTAGATATTTGTAAAGCACCTTATAAGGTGATATTAAGTAGTACAGAGGGGGCTTTAAAAACACAGTACGGTGTACCAGATACAAATTATTTCCACCGTCAATCGGTGGAGTACTACATCAGCCCAAATTTACCTCCTAAAATCTGTCATGTAAGACCAAATCTAACCTATGGTGAAGGTGATTACGCTGGTCCAGCTAATATTTGGAATCCAACTAAAGGATTTCTAGTCCAATCAACTAATCCAGCAACTTATGAACAAAATTTTCCGACAACAGGTGCAGATGGCTTGTACTTTGATTTAGACATAGGGGGAGGTCGCCAGTTGACTTGGGCTTCTGTTACACATGGGGGAATAACAGCTACTGTGACAAGGACGTTACCAAATGCAGGCGATAATTGGATATCCAATCATTCAGTAGAGGTAATGCGCGTTACGCTAACGGGTCCTAGGGCAAGTGATAACCAAAAAAGCTCAGATTCCCCAAGTCCAATTAGCAAGCCAACCTTGCCTCAAACATTCGAGTTAGTGGGTAGAGATAGTCAAGGTAGTGTGGTTGTCAAGTATGGGTTTGTGTTGAAGCAATGGTTCGTTAATCGTGGATTTCGAGCGACTGACGCTTCTAAACAAGCTTCTTGGTGTAGCCATTTAGGTTATCGTTTTCCACAGGTAAGGGATTTAACTAATGCGGTTTGTTCCGGTAAGTGGTCAGGTCACTGGTGTCAAGGTTCTGTCGGTGCCATCCCATCATCATCTGGTAATCATTACCAGCGTCGAATTGGCGTAGGCTTTTTTACTGAGTGGGGAGATATGAGCCGTTATACCAACGCAGATTTTGCTAGTCGCAACTACTGGACAAGTGATACTGGAAATAATTACTTATTCGGTGTTGACTCGGACGACGGTGATGTGCTCGGTGGGAGAGCTAGTAGGAATGGACTTTGTGCTGCTAATTAGCCTTTCGGATTTAGTCCTTGACTGCTGGGGGGAATTATATTCTCAATAGCAGACAATCTATTAAAAAAAGTAAACTTTAATGGTTGTTTTTATTCGGTATAGTTTCGGACGTTTTGAGCTTTTGCTTTAAATAGTTTTAGTAGCAATGTATGAGCTAAGAAGATAGAGCGATTTTCTTAGCAATTTTTGGCTTTAGCTGGGATAAAATGGTCTCTTTGCTATCCTGCTGCAGTTGTCAGCAATTTGTAAGAGTGGTAAATAATCCAAAAAACATCGTAATAAAAACATAAAGCAAACTATAAGTATTTGATTTTACAAAAACATTAAATTTAAAAAACTTTAATAAAATCAATACTCTACCTGAACGATTTTATGGGGGAATATTAACTTTCATAATATCGAAAAGCTAGGCAAACGAGTCGTTACCTAGACCGTCATTTAGTCTGTAATACATTAAAGCAAGCTTTGTTTCGGCGCTACTTTCTTAAAAATATGCTCGTTCGCAGTGACCGAGGATGCTAGCCAATAAAGCACTATTTAAATATATTGAAATCTATTATTATTGTATGCGTGGTTGTTCAGCCAAGAACTAGGTATTGCTAGAACAATATGAACAACAATATTATCAAAATAAAAAAATGATAGAGAGGGCTATGTATAATATTTTGGTAAGGATCGTGTTAATTCTTTTTATGGTGATGTGACATAATCAGCAAATATTTAGCGATTTAAAAAGATAGAAAACGAAAGTTTAAACTATTTATTAGCTTTGATATTATGGTTAATATTTAGAACTTTGACACCATATTAAATATGATGTCAACAAATGAGAAGATGAAAATATTAGGTTGGTGTATCGACATCATCCCAATCAGCATTTTCAAAATTGGTTAACCAATTTAAAGCATAATGACGCTCTTGAATAACATCACTTATAATCGATGCGGGAGGTTGCTTATCTTTCATTCGAAAATCTGTGGTTATCCAATGTAAGCGGTAGTGTAAATCTAAAGCATCCAACAATTCACTAACTGGTCTTAAGGCCACGGTTGAAAAATCTTGTCCACTATGTTGCATTCCTTGGTCAACTAACGATGAAACATCGCAGATAGTATCAGCAAAAGGGAGCTCAGATTGCCAATTGATAGCCCATTGTAAAGGTAATAATGCTTCGTATTTCCAAGACATATCTATCACATCTTGCTCTGTCGGCTGCCCGCTATAAATAAAGTCACGCTCATTATTTGATAAAGCCTCAAACCCCATTGGACAACGTTCTTTAAATTCCATCGGATTAATTGGATCATTTTCTCTAAAACTTTCAGCCTGAATACCTGTTAACATTATTGCTAAGGCTCGTTTAGCTACTTCGTCAGGTGTTCTAAGTATTACTTCCGATTCGGCAATAACCGGTGGTAAATGTGTAGGTGTATGCAACCCCAATTTGGCTAAATACTGTTCAGTTTTTGTTTTTCGCTTTAATGCTTCTAGTGGATAAGGGACGATTACATCTAAATCAATGTTACCATCAGGATCTTGTAATACATCTCCGTCAGGATTCCGAATAGTTCCATCAGGCATAAATATAATTGCATTCGCCTGCCAGCCCCAAGTGGTAAATTCATTGAAATTATCTTCTTCAATCTCAAAGGTAAATTGATGTTTAACTCGTTGGATATGGCGATACAAAGCATAACGGCGTGAATTCATCTGCCCATCTCCTGCTTGCATGACATAACCGATAAAACCATCAAGGTGTTTCGTCAACTCAGAATCATCCAATCCGCGATGGTATAGACGCTCGCAGGGAAAATTAATGGCTGGTGGATGAGTGACTGTAGAATAAGCATTTATCAATATTGGCATTTCAAATATTCCTAGTTTAGATTTGGTATTTTTATTATTATAAATAGTGGCTGTTTTTTAATCTAATTCTATAATAGATCATGGTAGTTTTCTATATTTTTTAAATGCTATACTCCGTTTTGTGATGTTTGTTATTCTGTTGAATAAATGATTTTATCTGGTGCATCGCTGAACAAGATATATTTTATTTTTCAATGTATACGTTTATTCCTTACTTTGTAAATACCATACTGTCATTTCCATTCTTGATTTAAAATTAAGTTTTTTGAATATACTTTTGATATGTACTTTGACTGTGCTTTCAACGATACCTAAATCTTTTGCAATTAGCTTATTTGGTAGTCCTTGTACTAATAAATTAAAAATTTCATTTTCTCTTGGTGTCAATAAACTGACATCATGCATCTGTTTTGTAGTTAGTTGTTCGTTATTACGCATATAATTGAGGATAATATGTGAAATAGCATTATCCATAATTAGCTTTCCAATCGAGATTTCTTGTAGTGATTTTAGAAAATCTTCAGGCTCCATATCTTTTAATAAATAGCCATCAGCACCTGTTTTTAGTGCGGTGATTATATCTTCTTTTGCATCTGATACTGTAAACATAATAATGCGACTCGATATTTTTTTTTCACGCAAGTAGCGTAATATTTCTAATCCATTAACATCTTGCATATTGATATCAAGTAGAATAATATCAGGATCAAGCTCTTCGGCTAATTTAACGCCTTCTATTCCAGAGCCAGTTTCTCCCACAATGTCAAAATGGTTGACTGTATTTATCAGCTGTTTTACGCCATTTCTTAACATTGGATGATCATCAATAAGAAGTATTGAGCAATTTATTTGTTCCATTTTTACTCTTCTATTGCTTTGAATGAAATGGTTTTATTAACCTTAAATGCTATCATAATTTGTGTCCCTTTGTGGGGAGGACTGTTTATTGTTAAATTACCATTTAGTATTTCAACTCTATCACGCATAATGATTAGACCATAACTATTATCCTGTTTAATATTGTTTTGTAAACCAATGCCATTATCCTCAATACAGACGGAAATAATTTGATGATCATCAATTTTTAAACTGACAATAACCTGTGTGGCTTTAGCATGTTTATATATGTTATTTAGTCCTTCACGAATAATTTGTAATAAATGAAATGCATATTTACTATTGATAATATTCAGCGGCAATAAATATTCAAACTGAATATTGAATTGTAATTTTTGATTAAATTCCTCAATTAATTCCATTAAATTTGCATAAAAACCCGTTTGGTTAAGGCGTAAGCGAAAAGAGGTAATTAGTTCTCTTAGTTGAGAGTAGGTTATATTGACTTCTTTACGCATTGTTGCCAATAAATCAATACTGCTTTGTGATGTTAAATCTGATTGCATTTGTAAGCAGCTGAGGTGTATTTTTAAACAAGATAGAGATTGAGCAATGGAATCATGCAGCTCTCTGGCCATTGCTGAGCGTTCTTTTATTAATAAATATTGTTTTTGTTGTTCAATTTGTCTATCGAGCTTCATTGCAGTAGTCATTTGCTCGATAACTCCCACAATTAAGTTTTCTTGTTCATTGGTTAATATGATATTTTTTGGCTGCAAAGCAAATAATATCCCATATTTTTCCCCGTTTTCTTGAAGGTGCCAATGGCGTTGAAAGTTATTTTTTTGATAAGATTTTGATGAGCTTAAACAAGCTTTGCATTTAGAATTTTGGCAATAAGGTAATTTTTGCTCATTATCGTAACTGATTTGTTGATAATGCTCAGGATCATTTGATTCATAAAAACGGATTTTAAATTGAGTTAATGGTACTAAATCTTCTAATTTGTGTAGTATTTTTAGAAAACGTTCACACAATGGCTCTGAAGTATGTAGTTGCTTAATTGTTTGATATTGAAATGAAACAATTTTATTGGTTTGTTGTAATTTAGCTGTTTTTTCTGCAACTTGTTTTTCTAACAATAAATATTGTGATTCAATTTGCTCGGACATTTTGTTAAAAGCTAGCCCTAAAAGATCAAATTCATTCTTTCTGCTTTTAATATTAAAACGCGATTTAAAATTGTGGCTAGAAATTGCTTCAGCCATACTAACTAATTTTTGCCATGGTGCAAGAAGGTAGTAACGTAAGTAATAAATTTGAACAGCTAAAAAAATTACGATAATAACAATAAATAATTGTTGTACTTGAGAAATATAATAAATTTTGTTTTCGGTTTTTTGATCAATCTTATCTACCAAATGGTTGATACGAGCAACATAGCTTTCAATATCAATTCTTATTTCATCGATTTTTTGTGCTTGCTGTATTTTAGTAATAAGTCGAGTATTCCAATCAGTTTCTAACTGATTAAATTCATTAATTAAATTGTAGCGTTTTAAAAGCGTTAAATGTTTTTGTGATGAAGAAATATTAATAAAAATATTTAAATTATCATAATCTTTCTTATTGAGTGGAACCATTGTTAGTATTTGGTAGTTCTTCATTCTTAGTAAGCCTAATTGATTAACCATATATGCCCCACCTTTTGTATCATTGGCTACCTGGATTGAAAACGATAAAGCGATTAAAGCAATAGCACCTAAACAGAACAGTAATAGTGTTAAACGATTAATAATTGATTCGGTGGGGCGAATTTTTATTTTCGACATATAAACACTCAATATTATTTTGTAATTTTATTTTAGCTAAATAGTAATTTATGGTTATTGTAGCTTGAAAATAGTATCTATCTGATCTTTTTTGTAACTTTTTGCGATCTTTTGTTAAACAGCGCTTGCAACAAGAATAAAATTTGCGTAAAATTCACGCCCTATAAGATTAATCACGCAGACATATATGTTTAATCAAGTAATCGTCTGCTTTTTATTGCGGAGTTAAGTATGTACGCAGTTTTCCAAAGTGGTGGTAAACAACACCGAGTTAGCGAAGGACAAGTCGTTCGCTTGGAAAAAATTGAAGTCGAAACAGGTGCAGAAGTTGTTTTCGATAAAGTTTTAATGGTAGCAAATGGTGAAGACATCAAAGTTGGTGCTCCGTTTGTTGAAGGTGCAACAATTAAAGCAGAAATTGTTGAACACGGTCGTGGCGATAAAGTGAAAATTGTTAAATTCCGTCGTCGTAAACACTATCGTAAACAACAAGGTCACCGTCAGTGGTTCACTGATGTGAAGATCACTGCAATCGCTTAATAGGAGTATCGAACAATGGCACATAAGAAGGCTGGTGGTTCATCACGTAATGGTCGTGATTCCCAAAGTAAACGTTTAGGTGTTAAACGTTATGGTAGTCAAGAAGTTCTTGCTGGTAACATTTTAGTTCGTCAACGTGGAACTCAATTCCACCCAGGCACTAATGTAGGTTGTGGTCGTGATCATACCCTATTTGCTTTAATTGATGGACAAGTAAAGTTTGAAGTTAAAGGACCTAAGAATCGTCGTTATGTTAGTGTAGTTGCTAACAGCTAATTCATAAACGGTTCAAAAAGTTTTAGAAGCCTCACAATTATTGTGGGGCTTTTTTCATTTCTTGAAGTTAATATAAAATTGATGGTGATATGATAAAGCAGCAAAATGTTAAATTAGGTTTTGCACTTGCCATGTTAACCGCAGTGATGTGGGGCATTGTGCCAATTGCAATGAAATATGCGCTAGTGGTTGTTGATCCATTGACATTAGCTTGGTCGAGATTGGCTATTTCAGCTCTTGGTATTACTATTTGGTTGGCTTACAAAAAGCAATTTCCTAATTTAATGATGTTCAGAAAACATCGTCGTTTTGTTTTATTGATGATTGCAGGTTTTGGGTTGTTGGGTAATTTTGCACTGTTTGCTAGTGCAGTTCAGTATCTTTCAGCTACAACCGCTCAGGTTGTCGGGCAAACTGGCATTGTGATTTTTATGATTTCAAGTGCTTTTATTTTTAGAGAGCGACTCAGGCCGACTCAAATTATTGGTATTTTAGTATTATTAGTTGGGCTTGCGTTATTTTTTAATAAAAATATTGTAGATCTGTTTTCTAATATGTCTTCGTATGGTATTGGTGTGTGGTTTGGTTTACTGGCTTCGGTATCATGGGCTTGCTATGCGCTTGCTCAAAAAGTACTATTACAGAAATTACGTGCAGAACAGTTACTTTGGTTAATTTACCTTATTTGTACTGTTTTTTTGTTGCCTTTTACGTCGTCAAGTAAAATTATAAATGCTGATGCAACTCAACTGTTTGCTATCATATTTTGTGGTTTAAATACTATTATTGCTTATGGTGCGTTAGTGATGGCTATGGAGCGCTGGCAAGCAGCACAAGTGAGTGCAATAACAACTTTAACGCCATTATTTTCGCTCATCTTTTCAGATTTGTTTGCTTTAATTTGGCCTGAAAAGTTTGCTATGCAATATTTAAATATTTTAGGTTATATTGGTGCAGTATCTGTTGTTGCGGGTGCTATGTTTGCGACCATTGGGCATTATATTTGGCATCCAAGGAAAGGCTGGCTAATTAACCGCAATAAAGGGGAAGAATAATGAAATTTGTTGATGAAGCATCAATCCGTGTTGAAGCTGGAGATGGTGGAAATGGTTGTGTCGGTTTTCGCCGAGAAAAGTATATACCTAAAGGTGGTCCTGATGGTGGCGACGGTGGTGATGGTGGTGATGTCTTTTTTATTGCTGATGAGAATTTAAATACATTAGTTGATTTTCAGTTTGAAAAAAATTACCGCGCTGAGCGTGGCCAAAATGGACAGGGTTCTGATTGTACGGGTAAGCGTGGTCGAGATATTACCGTTAAAGTGCCTGTGGGAACACGAATTACCGACAAATATACAGGTGAAATTATTGGTGATTTAACGCATCACCAACAAAAAGTATTGGTTGCCAAGGGCGGTTTTCATGGGCTTGGAAATGCGCGTTTTAAATCATCGGTAAATCGTGCGCCAAGACAAAAAACTGATGGTACTCCAGGTGAAAAGCGCGATGTATTATTAGAATTATTATTACTTGCTGATGTGGGGATGTTGGGCTTGCCTAATGCTGGTAAATCAACTTTTATTCGCTCAGTTTCAGCAGCTAAACCGAAAGTTGCAGATTACCCATTTACTACCTTAGTGCCTAGTTTAGGTGTAGTAAGAATGGATAATGAACAAAGTTTTGTTGTTGCTGATATTCCTGGTTTAATAGAGGGGGCATCAGACGGTGCAGGACTTGGTATTCGTTTCTTAAAACATCTTGAACGTTGTCGTGTTTTAGTTCATTTGATCGATATGGCACCAGTAGATGAATCAGATCCGATAGAAAATGCTAAAGTAATAATCAAAGAGGTTCAACAATATAGTGAAAAATTAGCTAATAAACCACGTTGGTTGGTATTTAATAAAATGGATGTATTAGGTCCTGAAGAGAGCGCTAAACGTGCAGCTGAAATAGCTAGGGCACTTGATTGGCAAGATAAATATTATATTATTTCAGCCATTAATCAAGAAGGTATAAAGGCCTTATGTTGGGACTTAATGGAATATATCAATGCGCATCCACGTGAAGCCGAACAAGAAGAGTCATCACCTGAAAAAGTGGAATTTATGTGGGATGATTACCATCAACAAGCAATGGATGAGGCTTTTGATGATGACGATGATTTTGATGACTGGGACGAAAGCGATGAAGAAGGTGTTGAATTTATTTATCAAAAATAATAAGTATTATATTCTATTTTATTTCGCCTAAATTAGCCATTGCGTATAATTTTTTATAAAAAGCAGAATAGGAATATTCTGCTTATTTTTTATATTGTTAAATATCAATCCTCTTATTATGAAATTAGTGAATAAAGCGTTTATTTTTATTTAGCTTAGAAAAATAAAAAAATGCTTGATTTTGTTAATGATAATCATTATCATTAATTCGTACTTTGTTAGAGCTTTAGAGGCTTTTGAAAAAGTATGACATTGCTCACATTGCTTCCAATGTTTACCAGCTTGACGTTATCGCTAAGCTGGTTTTTTTGTTTTATGTTATTAACAACTATTTTTTAAACATTATTCTTTAGTTAACGTTATTTTATTTTTTGTTTTTTATCTACATGCTAATGTCATCACAAAGGTTTAGATGAAAATTGACGGAAGAAGAGTAAAAAATTATTTTTATGATTATCTAGATAGTTAAGTTTTCAAAAGCTAACTATTTATTAGTTTGTTCTCGATATCAAATAAAATGAGAAGTGCTGCGTTGCCACCAAATTCTTTAGGCGCTTGATGAAAACAGATAACATGAGGATGTTGAGCTAGCCACATGGGTGTTTGTTTTTTTAAGATGTTTTTCCCATGTCCATACATGATACAAGCACAATGAGCTCTTTCATGTAAACATGCTGCGATAAGAGCGGCAATTTCTTTTTTAGCCTCTTGTTGAGTTAACCCATGTAGATCCAAAAAGAATTCTGGTTCATAAAATCCACGGCGCAATTTTTTTACTTCGTAGGGATCTGCATTTTCTCGGCTATAGCGAATTGGGTCTTCTTGCAATAGCGGCTGATAATCATCAGAAAAATAAAATTCAGCATTAATTTTTTCATATTGCTGTTTTTGGGTTTCTATTGCTTTTTGTGAACGTTTCTGTGGTTTATGAACGACAGTATCTTGTTTTAGTTTTTTGGTGATGTTACCAATACTATTTTTAAACAAGTTTATATCATCTTGGTCTAAATTAAATTTATTTGGCATTGATTTCTACTCTGGGTAAATTTTTTCTTTAAATTCGCACAAATCTTCTATAACACAGGATCCACATCTAGGCTTTCTAGCAATACAGGTATAACGGCCATGTAATATTAGCCAGTGGTGACAATTTATTTTATATTCTTTAGGTACGACTTTCAGTAATTTTTCTTCAACAACCTCTACCGTTTTACCTGGTGCAAAACCTGTACGGTTGCTTACTCTAAATATGTGTGTATCAACTGCAATGGTAGGCCAACCGAAAGCGGTGTTTAACACAACATTTGCCGTTTTACGACCAACACCCGGTAATTCAATTAGTGCATCAAAACTTTCAGGGACTTCACCCTGATATTTATCTACCAAAATTTGACATGTTTTTATAATGTTATCTGCTTTACTGTTATAAAGGCCAATGGTGCGGATGTAGCTTTTTAATTTCTCAATACCAAGAGCCAAAATTTGTTCAGCCGTATTTGCAATAGCAAACAGTGGTTTTGTGGCTTTGTTTACACTAACGTCAGTCGCTTGAGCAGAAAGTACTACTGCGATTAATAGTTCAAAAGGTGTTTCATACACTAGTTCTGTTGTTGGATCTTTAATATGATCCTTTAATCTTTCTAGAATTTGAATTCGGGTAGATTGTTTCACAAAATAATTTTATTAAAAAATAGTAAGGTGCATATTATATACTTTTATTTACTGTTTATCTGTAAGTTGCCTTTAGTTTTTTTAATATAGATGGGAACGATGAAACATACTGATTAATAATTGTAAGATATTTTTATTTTTAATGTTGTTTAGTTTTTTATTATTTGTCTATTCACATTTATACTCACTGACTTTTTAGCATAGTCATTTTATGATAAGCTAGCGTACTATTTCTTAATTTTATCAAATAAGGTTTTTTAAAGATATGCCCTTACCAATGATTGTCACCTTTGCTGTATATATTTTAGGCATGATTGCCATAGGTTTTTTTGCGTTTCGCTCAACGCAAAATTTTGGTGATTATATTTTAGGTGGGCGTCGTATCGGTAGTGTTGTGACTGCGCTTTCAGCTGGCGCATCAGATATGAGTGGTTGGCTATTAATGGGATTACCTGGTGCTGTTTTTTTGTTTGGTATTTCACAAAGTTGGATTGCAATCGGATTGATTATTGGTGCTTATTTAAATTGGCTACTCATTGCAGGACGATTACGAGTCTTTACTGAAATCAATCATAATTCATTAACTTTACCCGATTATTTTGCTCGTCGATTTGATGATAAAAGCTCACTTCTACGCATTATTTCAGCTGTCATTATTCTAATATTTTTTACCATTTATTGTGCTTCTGGTGTAGTTGCAGGCGCAAAGTTATTCGAGAGTACATTTGGTATGAGCTATGGCTGGGCGATGTTAGCGGGTGCAGGTGCAACAATTGCCTATACGTTTATCGGTGGTTTTTTAGCAGTAAGCTGGACTGATACTATTCAAGCTAGTTTAATGATGTTTGCACTTATTCTAACGCCAATTATGGTTATGGTGAATGCTGGTGGGCTTTCTGATGCATTGATATATATTGAATCGCTCAATTCAGATTATACCAATTTATTTGCTCATATGGATTTTATTGCCATTATTTCATTATTAGGTTGGGGGCTTGGATATTTTGGGCAACCTCATATTTTAGCCAGATTTATGGCTGCTGATTCACATGAAGTAATGAAAAACGCTCGACGGATTAGTATGACATGGATGATTTTGTGTTTAGCTGGCGCAATCACGGTTGGTTTTTTTGGTATCGCCTTTTTTGCTCATAATCCAGATTTATCTTACTTGATTAACGATGGTAAACATGAACGTATTTTTATCGAATTGTCGAAATTACTTTTTAATCCTTGGATTGCTGGTATTTTGTTGGCAGCTATTTTAGCTGCAGTCATGAGTACATTAAGTTGTCAGTTATTAGTTTGCTCAAGTGCTCTAACAGAAGATTTTTATCGTGCGTTTTTTAGACCAAAAGCAAAACAGAAGGAACTGGTTTGGGTTGGTCGTATAATGGTGCTATTAGTTTCAGTTATTGCTATTTTATTAGCTATTAATCCAAATAATAGTGTACTTGATTTAGTGAGTCATGCTTGGGCTGGATTTGGTGCGGCGTTTGGTCCTATAATCGTATTTTCTGTTTTTTGGTCACGTATGACACGTAATGGAGCGCTAGCTGGAATGATAACCGGTGCCATAACTGTGTTGCTATGGATTAATTTTAATTGGTTTAATTTGTATTCGCTTATCCCTGGATTTTTATTTGCTTCTATAGCTATTATTATTTTTAGTCTTTTTGATAAAAAACCAAACGAAACAGTAGCAGATCATTTTAAACAAGCGTATAAACGTTATCACAACAAAATAAATTAGAATAAATTTTATTTAAACTAGAATATAACTGTAATAAATTTAATAGGTAAAATATCATGACAAAAAATGTGATCAAACAACTACAAGAACGTGGGCTGATTGCTCAGCTTACTGATGAAAAAGCACTAATAGAACAAATTGAACAAAATCCTATTGCGCTTTATTGTGGTTTTGATCCAACAGCAGATAGTTTGCATCTCGGTCATTTAGTTCCATTACTTTGTTTAAAACGTTTTCAGTTAGCTGGTCATAAACCTGTTGCGCTTGTAGGGGGAGCAACTGGATTAATTGGCGATCCAAGTTTTAAAGCTGTTGAACGAAAACTTAATACTGAGGAAACAGTTATTGAGTGGAGTGAAAAGATCAAACAACAAGTGTCACCATTTTTAGATTTTAATTGTGGTGAAAATTCAGCGATTGTGGCTAATAACTATGATTGGTTTAGTGGCATGAATGTACTGACATTTTTACGTGATGTTGGTAAGTATTTTTCAGTTAATGCGATGATTAATAAAGAATCAGTAAAACAACGTATAGATCGTGATGAGGTGGGTATTTCATTTACTGAATTTTCTTATAGCTTGTTACAATCTTATGATTTTGCTTGTTTGAATAAATCACATGATGTTGTTTTACAAATTGGTGGGTCTGATCAGTGGGGTAATATTACTGCAGGTATTGATTTAACCCGTCGTTTACATCAAAAACAAGTTTATGGTTTGACTGTACCGTTAATCACTAAATCCGATGGGACCAAATTTGGTAAAACTGAAAGTGGTGCCGTATGGCTAGACCCTAAGAAGACAAGTCCTTATAAATTCTATCAATTCTGGATAAATACTGCTGATGCTGATGTTTATCGATTCTTAAAATTCTTCACATTTATGCCTCTAAGTGAAATTGATGCATTGGAAGAGGAAGATAAAAATAGTGGTGTTGCACCACGAGCTCAATATGTACTTGCTGAGCAAGTTACACGCTTAGTTCATGGTGAAGAAGGATTGATCGCAGCAAAACGTATTACAGAAAGCCTATTCTCTGGTAAATTAACTGACTTGTCTGAAGCTGACTTTGAACAATTAGCTCAAGATGGTATGCCAACATTAGCTGTTGAGGAAAATGTTGATTTACAACAAGCAATTGTTAATGCGGAATTTGCACCATCAAGAGGACAAGCTAGAACGATGATTGAATCTAATGCTATTTCTGTTAATGGTGAACGTAACACTACAACTGATTATCATTTTACTGATAGCGATAAACTATATAATCGTTATACTTTACTTCGTCGTGGTAAAAAATATTACTGTTTGTTAATTTGGAGTTAATTTCATGAGAAATATTTTATCGATTCAGTCACATGTTGTATTTGGTCATGCAGGGAATAGTGCGGCTGTATTTCCTATGCGTCGAATAGGCGTAAATGTTTGGCCTTTAAACACCGTACAATTTTCTAATCATACTCAATATCGACAATGGACTGGAACGGTAATGTCTGCATCGCATTTAACCGAAATTGCTGATGGAATTAATGAAATTGATGAATTGAAACGGTGTGATGCAGTATTAAGTGGTTATATGGGATCACCTGAACAAGGTAATGCAATTATTGAAATAGTTAAAAAAGTAAAAGCTGTTAATCCTAATGCTATTTACTTTTGCGATCCTGTAATGGGACATCCTGAAAAAGGATGTTTTGTTGCACCAGGTGTTTCTGAGTTTTTATGCAATACAGCATTGCCTATGGCTGATATGATGGCACCCAATATTTTGGAACTTGAAGAGCTTAATGGAAAACAACGTATTAATAATGTTGATGAAGCAATTTTAGCTTGTCGAGAGTTATGTAAAAAAGGGCCTAAAGCGATTTTAGTTAAACATTTAAGCAGAGCTGGATATAAAATTGATCGCTTTGAAATGTTGCTTGTAACTAGCGAAGAAGCATGGCATATTGACCGACCACTAGTTGACTTTGGTGTAAGACAACCCGTTGGTGTTGGTGATATGACAAGTGGACTTTTTTTAGCTAATGTTTTACTTGGGAAATCATTGGTTGAAGCTTTAGAACATACTACTTCGGCCGTGTATGCGGTTATGCTTGAAACCTTAAAACAAGATGAATATGAATTACAATTAGTTGCAGCTCAAAATGAAATTGAAAAACCAGCACAATGGTTTAATGCAAATAAAATTGATTAATTGTAAAAATATGTAACTGTTTGTAAAGATTAAATTAGCTAACGATTAGTATTAAATGAGGGTATGATGGATAATATTTCATTAGGAGTGATGCTCGTTGATTTACGAGAACAAATGGGTTTAACTCAAGATGATATTGCCAATAAAATTCATGTGCGAAAGACAGTAATTGTTGATATCGAAAATGACCAATTACCTCACGTCCCACTTGTTTTTGTAAAAGGTTATATTCGTTCTTATGCCGAAATTGTTGGCTTATCATCAGAACACTATCAACCGTATTTCGATGAATTAACTAAACAATCTAAGTCTCAACAAAAGAAAGTTCAAACGCAAGCATTTAAAACAAAAAGAACTAGAAAAGCTCCTTTTATTTTTTGGGGAATATTTATAATGCTTTGTGCGCTTGGTGTAATTTTATATTATGCCAATAAAGATAATAAAAGTAATCTTATTGAAGTAAGTCATTATATTTCTCCAGCCTCAGCTACTCGTGTTAATAGTTAGCAAATTTTCTTATTCTCATACAGACATTTGTCTTAAATCTTGTTAAGATCATTACTAGTTATTTTGTAAAATGGTTAAGTATGTATGAGTCATCAAGATTCACCAATTGTTAGACGAGAATCTACCCGAATTTATGTCGGCAATGTTCCTATTGGTAGTGGAGCTCCGATTGCAGTTCAATCAATGACAAATACTCGAACCACAGATGTAGAAAAAACAGTAGCCCAAATTCAAGCACTTGAACGTGTTGGTGTAGATATTGTGCGTGTTTCTATACCTACAATGGATGCAGCTGAAGCTTTTAAATTTATTAAGCAGCAGGCAAAAGTTCCACTCATTGCTGATATTCATTTTGATTATCGTATTGCATTAAAAGTTGCTGAATATGGCGTTGATTGCTTAAGAATCAATCCTGGCAACATAGGTAATGAATCAAGAATTCGAGCTGTTGTTGATTGTGCTAAAGATAAAAATATCCCGATACGAATCGGCGTTAATTCTGGTTCTCTTGAAAAAGATATTCAAGAAAAATATGGTGAACCTACTCCAAAAGCGATAGTTGAATCAGCGATGCGCCATGTCGATATACTTAACAGACTTAATTTCGATCAGTTTAAAGTTAGTGTAAAAGCATCTGATGTGTTTACTGCAGTTGATGCTTATCGATTGTTAGCTAAGCAAATAAAGCAACCATTGCATCTAGGTATAACTGAAGCAGGTGGTGTTCGAAGTGGTGCTATTAAATCGGCCATTGGATTGGGATTATTGCTATCAGAAGGCATTGGCGATACACTTCGAGTTTCCTTAGCTGCTGATCCTACAGAAGAAGTGAAAGTTGGATTTGATATTTTAAAATCGCTGCGTATACGGTCTCGTGGCATTAATTTTATTGCCTGTCCAACCTGTTCTCGCCAAGAGTTTGATGTGATTAATACAGTCAATACATTAGAACAGCGATTAGAAGATATTATTACACCGATGGATGTATCAATTATTGGTTGTGTGGTTAACGGTCCTGGGGAGGCATTAGCTTCAACTATGGGAGTTGCTGGCGGTCATAACAAAAGTGGTTTTTATGAAGATGGTGTACGTATTGGTCGTATTGATAATGAACAAATGATTGATGAGTTAGAAGCTAGAATTCGTGCTAAAGCATTAATATTGAAAAACAGAATTGCAGCAACTGAATTATAATTTTATTAGATAGTGAATAAATAAATGACAGAGAAAAAGATCCAATCTATACGAGGGATGAACGATTTACTCCCAACAGATAGTGCAAGTTGGCAACAGATTGAAAAAATCGTTAAAGGTGTACTAAACAGTTATGGCTACAACGAAATTAGAACGCCTATTGTTGAAGATACCGCACTATTTAAGCGAGCGGTCGGAGAAATCACCGATATTGTTGAAAAAGAGATGTATACTTTCAATGATCGAAATGATGAAAGCATTACTTTACGCCCAGAAATTACTGCAGGTTGTGTTCGTGCAGGAATTGAGCACGGACTTTTTTATAATCAAGAACAACGCCTTTGGTATTTAGGACCGGCATTTCGTTACGAAAAACCACAAAAAGGGCGTTATCGTCAATTTCATCAATTTGGTGTTGAAGTCTTTGGACTTGAAGGGCCCAATATTGACGCCGAGCTGATTTTATTAACGGCTCGTTTTTGGAGAGCACTTGGTATCGAACAGCATACTTCTCTTGAACTTAATTCAATTGGTTCGCTTGAGGCTAGGGTCAACTATCGAAATGCATTAGTTACTTTTCTTGAACAATATAAAGATAAATTGGATGAAGATTGTTTACGTAGAATGTATACTAATCCGTTGCGCATACTTGATTCAAAAAATCCAGTTGTTCAAGAGCTGCTGAATCAAGCTCCAAAATTGTTTGATTATTTAGATGAGGAGTCCAAAATTCACTTCGAAAACTTATGCCGACTATTGGATAGTGCTGGGATAGAATATAATATTAATCAAAGATTAGTACGCGGTTTGGATTACTATAATCGAACAGTTTTTGAATGGGTAACTAACAGCCTAGGGGCACAGGGAACCGTTTGCGGTGGTGGACGATATGATGGTCTTGTAGGCCAACTTGGAGGAAAACCAACACCAGCAGTTGGTTTTGCAATGGGAGTTGAACGTTTAGTATTATTAGTTCAAGCGGTTAATCCATCATTTAATGGTGATAATTCGATTGATATTTATATGATCACCTCTGGTGATGAAAAAACCATTTCAGTTGCTCAAAGTGTTGCAGAGCAATTGCGTGATGGTCTACCTGATTGGCGAATCATGACAAATTATGGTAGCAGTAATTTTAAGAAACAATTTACCAAAGCAGATAAATTAGGTGCTAAGATAGCAGTTATTATTGGTGAAAATGAATTAGCTAATCAGACAGTAATGATTAAAAATTTACAAACAGGCGAACAAGTTGAAGTGGCACAAGCAGATATTGTCCAAACTTGTTTGTCTATTAAGTAAAGGAAATAGGAGAAAAACGTGAGTCATCAGTTATCCAGTGAAGAACAAATTGAAGAGATAAAAGGTTTTTTTGCTAAAACATGGAAAATTATGGTTGCCATTATTGTGATTGGATTATTGGCCTTTTATGGCTGGCGTTATTGGCAATCATATAAAGTTGAAAAGGCGATAGCATCATCAGATAAGTATGAACAATTAATTGCTCAATTAGATGATAATAAACCAGATTCTGTTAATGAATTAGTATCTTTTGCTAAAAACAACGATACTATTTATAGCGTGTTTGCTAATTTGCGTGCAGCAAAATTTTATGTTGAGGTATTAAAAGATTATCCTGAGGCACAAGCCTTGTTAGTTGATGCATTAAAGAAAGCGGATTCTGAGCCTGTTAAAGCGATTACCAATATTCGTATAGCACGCTTACAGTATCAACAAGGTCAATATCAAGAAAGCCTAACATCTTTAGGTAATGTAACTAATGAAAGTTGGGGTGCCGTAATTAATGATCTCCGAGGTGATGTGCTTGTTAAAATGACTCGTTATGCTGACGCAGTGAGTGCTTATAATGTTGCTTTGACTTCTTCACCAACTAAAGATTTAGAAGAAAGTATTAAAATGAAGTTGAACCAAGCTGAATATTTAAAAGCAAAACAAGAAGTTGAACAAGAAGTTTTAGCTACTAAAGAAAAGGCAGAAAAAGAGGCTCAAGCAGCCAAAGAAAAAGCAGAGCAAGAAGCTAAAGCGAAGCAAGCTGCATCTGAAGAAAGTAAAAATTAATTTATCCTGCTATAAGGGTCTATACAATGAAGTTATCAAAATATCTTTTTGTTGGTGTTTTTGTTTTTTCACTAGCTGGGTGTTCTTTATTCGGTAAAGAAGATGAGATTGTACAAATTGCACCGTCACCGAAAGTAGATAATCAATTTTCTATTCAACAAGTATGGAAAAATAGTACTGCTGGTAATACTCATATTTATTCATTATTAGGTCCGATTAATTATGATAATGCTATCTATGTAGCGAGTCGTAGTGGACAAGTTAAGGCAATTGATTTATCAAGTGGTAATACTATATGGGATGTCAATTTATCTAAAAGTACACTTTTCAGTAGTAAAACTGCACTATTTTCAGGTGGTGTAAGTGCTGATGATAAATATGTCTATGTAGGTAGTGAACGTGCCATTGTCTATGCGTTAGATCGTCTCAATGGTAGAGTTGTTTGGGAAAAAGCAGTGAAAGGGGAAGTACTTGCCCGCCCGGTATCTTCTGATAACAAATTAATAATTCATACTGCTAATGGTGTTCTTCAAGGTATTAATCGTGACACTGGTGATTATTTGTGGGATGTTTCCTTCGAAGTTCCAACATTATCAATAAGAGGTAACTCTACACCCACTATCGCTCATGGTGCAGCAATCGTTGGTGATGATAATGGTCGAGTAAATGCTTACTATATTAATGATGGCCAATTAATTTGGCAACAGCGCATTTCACAGCCATCAGGCTCTACAGAAATAGCAAAATTAAATGATGTTGATTCTACTCCGGTAGTTGAAGGTAATTTAGTCTATTCTGTTGGTTATAATGGTAGTGTTGTTGCGCTTGATTTAAGTAATGGTCAAACTGTTTGGCGTAAAGTACTTGGATCTATTCATAGCTTTGCTGTTGATACCGATAGATTGTTTGTTATTGATCAGGATGACAATGTTCGGGCCATCGCTAAGAGTGGTGGCGGAGAACTTTGGACTCAGTCAAACTTTACTCATCGTTTGTTAACTGATCCTGTCATCTACCAGAATTATGTCGTGTTTGGTGATTTTGAAGGTTACCTATATTGGTTAAATGCTGAAAACGGTGAACTTGTTGCTAAAACACAAGTGAGTAGTAGCGGATTAATATCTAAACCATTAGTTGTAAGCAATAAGTTAATTGTCCAAGCTAAAAATGGTGATATTTACGCCTTTACAAAGAATTAAAGTAATCTAGAGAAGAAACATGGTACCTGTTGTAGCGCTTGTTGGTCGTCCAAATGTTGGAAAGTCGACTCTATTTAATCGGTTAACACGAACTCGAGATGCCTTAGTGGCTGACTTTCCTGGATTAACTCGTGATCGTAAATATGGAAGAGCTGAGATCAAGGGCCATGAATATATCTTGATTGATACTGGTGGTATTGATGGAACAGAAGATGGGGTTGAAAGCTTTATGGCTGAACAATCCCTGCAAGCAATAGAAGAAGCTGATATTGTTCTTTTCTTGGTTGATGCTAGAGCTGGTGCAATGCCAGCTGATCATGCTATTGCAAAACATCTCCGTTCTCGCGATAAAGCTACTTTTTTAGTAGCCAATAAAATTGATGGTATTGATGCCGATACTGCGATTTCTGATTTTTATGGTTTAGGATTGGGAGAAATTCACCCAATTGCAGCTAGTCATGGTCGTGGCGTAAGTTCATTAATTGAAACTGTATTAGATCCTATTTTCCAGTTCGATAATAACGAAGATAATAACTCGGATGATAATCAACAATTAGATAATCTAACTGAATTATGTGATGATTTTGTTGATGAAACAGAATCATTAATCAATCAACCTATCAAAGTTGCTATTGTTGGCCGACCAAATGTTGGTAAGTCAACACTAACTAATCGAATTTTAGGTGAAGAGCGAGTTGTTGTATATGATATGCCAGGGACAACTCGAGACAGTATCTATATACCAATGAATCGAGATGAACGTGAATATATCTTGATTGATACGGCTGGTGTACGTAAACGAGGAAAAGTTACTGAAACAGTTGAAAAATTTTCAGTTATTAAAACGTTACAAGCAATTGAAGATGCTAATGTTGTTATTTTAGTTATTGATGCCAGAGAAGGTGTATCCGATCAAGACTTATCATTACTTGGTTTTATTATTAATAGTGGGCGCTCACTTGTAATAGCCGTTAATAAATGGGATGGTTTATCACAAGATATCAAAGAGCAAGTTAAAACGACATTAGATGATAGATTAGATTTTATTGATTTTGCTCGTGTGCACTTTATTTCTGCGTTGCATGGTAGTGGTGTTGGTAACTTATTTGATTCGATTCAAGAAGCATATGATTGTGCAACACGTCGTGTTAATACCGCATTATTAACCAAGATTATGCAAATGGCACAAGATGACCATCAGCCGCCTTTAGTTCGAGGACGACGTGTTAAACTGAAATATGCACATGCTGGTGGTTATAATCCACCAATTGTTGTGATTCATGGTAACCAAGTAGAAGATCTACCAGATTCTTATAAACGTTATTTGATGAACTATTTTAGACGATCACTAAAAATCATGGGATCACCAATTCGAATTCAGTTTAAAGAAGGGGCTAACCCATTCGAAGGTAGAAAAAATACTTTAACTGCATCACAGCAACGTAAACGTCGTCGATTAATGAAGCATGTAAGAGGGCGAAACTAATTTATGTCAGGAAAATTAATGAATGATTCAGGGAAAGAAGGCCTTTGTCCAAAGTGTCATCATAAAATGAGTGTTGTTTCGCCACAGAATTTTAATTGTCCTCATTGTAAGCAACATTATCTTGAACAGTATATTTGCCCAACTTGTTTGCAAAAAGCTCAAATGATCAAAGGTTGTGGAGCGGTTAACTATATTTGCCCAACTGATGGTTTAATATCCAGCAGTAAGGTGATATTTCATTATCTACCAGAATAGAAGCTTTATTTATATTAAAGCTATAAGAGGTTATTTTATGAGAATTATTTTATTAGGAGCACCAGGAGCTGGAAAGGGAACACAAGCACAATTTATTATGCAAAAATATGGTATTCCTCAAATTTCAACTGGTGATATGTTGCGAGCAGCAGTAAAAGCTGGTAGTCCACTTGGTTTACAAGCTAAGGAGTTAATGGATGCCGGTAAGCTAGTTACCGATGAACTCGTTATTGCATTAGTTAAAGAACGTATTGCACAAAGCGATTGTGCTAATGGCTTTTTGCTAGATGGCTTCCCTCGCACGGTTCCACAAGCAGATGCAATGAAAACAGCTGGCATAAATGTTGACTATGTGCTTGAATTTGATGTACCAGACGCAGTGATTATTGATCGTATGAGTGGGCGCCGAATTCATGCTCCTTCAGGTCGTGTTTATCACATTCGCCATAATCCACCAAAGGTTGAAAATGTTGATGATGTGACTGGTGAACCACTTACTATTCGCAAAGATGATAACGAAGAAATCGTTCGTAAACGCCTTGTTGAATATCACGATTTGACTAAACCACTAATTAGTTATTATCAGCATGAAGCCAAAGAAGGGCGGACACAATATTTCCGTATTGATGGAACGCAAGCTGTAACTGAAGTAACAAAAGAATTAGTGAAAATTTTAGGATAATTTGTTTTTTATTAAAAGCGCAAGGCAGTTAACACTATCTTGCGCTTTATCATCTTGAATGAATTTATGTTACTGCTTATACAATACTAATTTGAATATCTTAATAAAATACATTGATTCTATAATATTTTCTAATTAATTCTTTTGTTGTAATAAAGATGAATATTCACTAAAAATCATTCAGGTAGGGCATTGATTTTATTGAATTTTTTATTGTATAGCAGAAAGCCTTATCTATACCGATAAAACTTTCAATTTTTAGCAAAAAGTAAAACACTATAAAACCATTCTTACAATATCGATTTCACCTAATTCTTTATAAAGATTTTCGACCTGATCGATATGCGTTGCATTAATGGTAATTGATACAGAATGATAATTACCTTTACTACTAGGTTTGATTGATGGCGTATAATCGCCAGGAGCATGGCGTTGAATCACTGATACCACTTTGTCTACAAGCTCTGGTTTTGCTTCTCCCATTACTTTATAGGTAAAAGAGCATGGGAACTCTAATAACTCATTTAATTTAGTTTTTTGCATAATTTTATTTTTCTCGTTTATTTGGTTCGATGTATCGTTACGACTACCAAGAATAAACACTATATATAGGCAGTTTACTATTCTTCAAGTAACGAATAATAAACATTGCTTTTTAAAGTATATATTTTGATCTATGATAGAAAATTATAACATAGTGTAATTAACGTATCTTGCTATTTACTAATAAGGCTAAAATAACATGTCATCTAAGTTCAATAATAAAGAACCTTTTGGTACATTATTAGGGTATGCGCCAGGTGGCGTTGCCATTTATTCATCTGATTATGAAACTTTAGATCAAAAACAATACCCTAATGATGCATCTTTTCGTAGCTATTCTGGTTATGAATATATGGGATATAAATGGCAATGCGTTGAATTTGCAAGGCGATTTTTATTTTTAAACTATGGTATTGTTTTTACAGATGTTGGTATGGCGCATGAAATTTTTTCACTACGTTTTCTAAGGAAAGTTGTTAATGAAGCGATTTTACCTTTGCAAGCTTTTGCAAACGGAAGCAAAAAAAAGCCCGAGGCTGGTGCGTTACTTGTTTGGGATGATGGTGGTTTTTTTGACCGTACAGGTCATGTGGCTATCATTACTGAAGTATTTAAAGATAAAGTACGGATAGCAGAACAAAATGTCATACATAAGCGTTTACCAATTGGGCAGCAATGGACTCGTGAACTTAAAATGACAGTGACCAGTGACGGTTACCAACTACATGACTCGTTTGATGATACGAAAATCTTAGGGTGGATGATTCAAACTGACAAGACTGAATATAGTTTACCGCAACCTAAAATTCCTAAACCGTTACTTGAAATTCATAGCGCGCATATTGAAAACCAAGGTCAATTTGATAAAAATTGGTTAAATGAATCAGATCCATTAGAAAGTGCGTATGTTTCAGCGACAGGTCATGCTATTAGTCATGATGATCACTATCGCTATTTCACTATTTCTGAAAGTGCCGAACAAGAGCTTATTCGCGCAACCAATGAATTACATTTAATGTATTTGCATGCCACAGATAAAGTATTAAAGGACGATAATTTATTACTTAATTTTAATATCCCAGAAATATTATGGCCAAGATTAAGACTTTCATGGCAGCAGCGCCGTTACCAAATGATTACTGGGCGGTTAGATTTTTGTATGGATGAACGAGGCTTTAAAGTCTATGAATATAATGCTGATTCTGCTTCTTGCCATACTGAGGCAGGTCATATTTTGCAAAAATGGGCTATTCAAGCTGGACTGAATATAGGAACCAATCCTAGTAGTGGTTTGCTTAATTCTTTAGCTAACTGTTGGAAGCATAGTGATGCTCAATCTTTTGTTCATATTATGCAAGATAATGATAGTGAAGAAAATTATCATGCATTATTTATGCAAACAGCACTTACTCAAGCGGGATTTAATAGCAAAATTTTACGAGGGCTTACTGGACTAAGATGGGATAAACGTGGTCGACTTGTTGATGATGAAGATCGCCAAGTAACTTGTGTCTGGAAAACATGGGCTTGGGAAACGGTATTAGAGCAACTTCGAGAAGAAAGCGAGGCACAAATTGCAGGTTTACCAATTCGTACATGGCATCCTGAAAATTCAGTTAGATTGCTCGATGTGCTTTTGCGACCGGAAGTCTCTGTTTTCGAACCACTGTGGACGGTTATTCCAAGTAATAAAGCTATTTTACCCGTATTATGGTCTTTATTTCCTAATCATCGTTACCTATTAGAGTCTACATTTGAACTCAATGAAAGCCTAATTAAAAAAGGTTATGCAATAAAACCAATAGCTGGACGCCGTGGTAGTGATATTCAATTAGTGAATAATCAAGAACAGATCCTTGATAAAACAGTAGGTCGATTTGCTAAACAAGAAAATATTTATCAAGAACTATGGTGCTTACCGAAAGTCGAAGATCGTTATCTACAGTTATGTACTTTTACTGTTGGTGGACATTATGGTGGGACTTGCTTACGCTCCGATCCTTCGTTAGTTATAAAAGGTGAAAGCGATATGCAACCATTACGAGTATTAACAGATGATGAGTTCTTAAAATAATTTTGTAAAAAACTTTCAGGAAAGTATATGTTTTAGTATAAAAGTTAAGCTCATCAATCGTATCGCAATTATGATTAAAGTTATTATAATTCAGTTGATTATTTAATTTTTTATAATCTGTATTAATTCTGCCATTTATGACATAATCTATTAAAAGATATGTTTAAAATTCAGAATATCCATGATGATATCAATTACAATAATGGCGTTTTCTGTTAAACTTGTCATAATTTTAAAAAGAAATTATAAGAAATAAAAATGATATAAAGGAATGAAAAGAAATATATGGCAAATACATTACTTCGAAGTGGTGATATTAAAGATTTCAAAATGCTTGGGCATGATGGAAAAGCTGCTTATTTAGTCGCAGCTCAAATTCGGGAAACGTTTAGAGTTAAATTAGGCAAACAATTTGCCGATTATTTAGCCATTCCTCAACGCAATGACCAAGGTAATATTATTGATTGGTATATTCCTTTTGATTCAAATCAACCAGATGGGCAATATGATATAGTCCCTTGGACATCGGCTAGTGAATCCGAACAAGAATCCGCCCTTAAGCTTTTAAAGGAATTTGAGCGAAAAGTTGTGGCTCTAGGTGAGCAACTAGCTAGTAACCCAAATATTAAAGGCGATCAGCTATTGTTCAGCCGCCTTATTTATGATCCAAAACACAATTCACAAAGTCTAGAACCTAACTTGATGGCAATACGCTTTCCTAGTAATCAATTTGTTTATATTGTTAATGGTAAACCAGTGATTACTTTTTGGGGGTTTGTTTATCCACAAACGCCTCAAGTAAATTCTCCATTCTATTGTTTAGAGCCTGCAAAAAAAGTAACGCCAACAATCACAGAAGTAGTTACTCCACAAATTAATAATAGACCATGGTGGAAACGTTGGTGGGTATGGTTGTTAGGGTTATTACCTTTATTGTTACTTTTGTTAGCATTGTTTTTATTACGCGGCTGTTGGCTAAAACCTCAAATATCGATTAACCCGAATGTATCTTTAGATAATAGCAATATTAGCCAACCAGAAAAAGATGAAAAACAAGATAGAAAAGATCCAGAGCCAAAAAATGTTGTCGTTGATAATCGATTAGGTGTCACCAATAACGCTATACCAAATGGTACGATTTTAGACAATGCAAATAATATTCCTACCAATAGCAACGTGGCTGGTGATTCAGTTGATCATTCTTTACCTACAGACAATGGAAATGATAGTAATAATATTCCAGATCCTGATGCTAAAGATAATAAAAGCGAGCAAGATGCGGCAAGAACGGATGATAAAGATGACAAATCTACCCCTTTAGATCCTGATAAAAAAGATGATGCAAATATCCAAAATGATCAAAGCGAGCAAGATAAACAAGATAAACAAGATAAAGATAGTGCTGAGCAGACATCTTCGCCATCGGATAAAGATAATAAATCAGATTCTAATTCAGCTGTTGATCAAACTAATCATTTAGCTATGCCAGCTGATGCAATTAAACAAGGATCGACAAAATTCTTAAATGGTCAATGGTCTGTAAATGGTGGTATTCAAGATAAAGCCACTGGTAAACCATTACAATTAAGTTATAACTTTAATGATGGGAATGGCGAAGTCACTGTAACACGTAGTGATGGTGTCAAATGTACAGGTAATGTGGGTACAAACATTAAAAATGCCAATTTAGATATAACGGGTAACACTGAGGCTGTTTGTAGTGACAATACCAAATATCAATTACCAAAGATTCAATGTACACCAGACAAAAATAATAATGCTAATTGTCAGGGAATTTATAATAATGGGACTTCATTCCCAATAACAATGAAAAAACAATAAAGGTTGTATATGCTTCCAGAATTACGCAATTATGGTCAAGAAGTGACACTTATTATGAATAGCGGTATTCAGTTTCTTGACTTTGCACTTAAAATCGATTGGAAAGATAATGAATGGCGCAGTAAAGTTAATGGGTGCTTTATTGATCCCTCTGAGAGTGGTGCGCTAATTAGGTTGGTTGAAGATGTGGAAAGTGGTCAATTTTTTACACCAGATAATCCCACATTTGCTGTTAATCCAACACAGGAAATTAGTGTTGAACAGTCCTTAAAACTATACGATGGCATTTGGTTACCAGTTCCTATGTTACGTTCAATACCTTCAAATCGTTTTGATAAAGGGCCACATAACTGGAGCCGAGTTCGAATCGTTAGTATTCCTGAAGGTGAAGATCCTGATGGTAATACACATCGAATCACTTTTGCTTTTGATACAAAAGTATTTGCTAACTTACAAGATGTTGCTTATCTTGCGCCAACCGAAAACGATGTGATGACTGGTGCAGTATTTAGTTTAGCACATCGCTCAGATCACGTTTCATGGTATTTAGAACTCAAATGGATAACCAGTTGGTTAATTGATCTCTTTCAAGAACTCGCGCCACAACCTGAACGTTTAAAGATACATAAAGATGATATTAATAAAGAGATTAAAAATAAATCTTATTATGCGCATTACCTAAATATCATCCACTTACTTGCCGACTCCTTGCAATTGCCAACAATTAAAATTGTGTCAAACAATAAAGATGATGTTGTTAAATCAATTCCTGTTGATATGATTTTAGATGTGGGTAATTCACGCACTTGTGGCATTTTAATTGAAGATCATGCCCAAGATAAAGATAGTTTAAATCATCGTTATGAGCTTGAAATTCGAGACTTAACCCAACCAGAGCATATTTACAATGAACCGTTTGAAAGCCGAGTAGAATTTGCCCAAACTTTTTTCGGTAAAGAACATTTTTCATTACAAAGCGGTCGACGAGATACATTCCGATGGCCAAGTATTGTCCGTGTAGGCCAAGAGGCAAGTCGGCTTGCAAGTCGGCGAGAGGGTAATGAAGGTGCAACGGGTCTTTCAAGCCCTAAACGCTATTTATGGGATCAAGATAAATATGAGCAAGGTTGGCGTTTTAATTCTCATTATGTAAAAAGTGATCATGAACCATTTGCTACAGCTGAACCTTTTTCAAGCTTAATTAATGAATACGGTGAAGCATTACATATTTTAAGTAATGATATTGAAGAAGAGTATGACCGTAAAATGCCAGTTTTCCACCCAAAATACTCACGCAGTTCTTTGATGACTTTTATGTTATGTGAAGTATTAATGCATGCATTAATGCAAATGAATAGTGTTGCTCAGCGTAATAAACTCGAGCATGCTAAAACGCCACGTAATTTAAGATCTATTATTTTAACTATTCCGCCAGCTATGCCAAAACCAGAACAAGCAATATTTAAAAGTTGCGTATATCAAGCAATAGGTTTGGTTTGGAAAAGCCTAGGTTGGGATAGTTCAGATAAAAATATTGATTTTAATAATCCAGAACAACTAAAAAGTGTATGGCCAAATATCCCTGAAGTGTATATTCAATGGGACGAGGCGACTTGCGGGCAAGTGGTTTACCTCTTTAACGAGACACAAAATAATTATAATGGGCGCAGTGAAGAATTTATTGCTTCAATGGTACGTCCAGGTAAAGCTAATAAACAGAAACTAACTATTGCAACAGTTGATATTGGTGGCGGCACAACAGATTTAGTGATTAACGATTACCAATTAGATTATGGTGTAAGTGGTCAAACCAACAGTAGTAATGCTTATATTGTACCAACGCAACGTTTTCGTGATGGATTCAAAGTTGCAGGTGATGATATTTTACTTGATATCATTCAAGATACCGTTCTAACCGCTTTAACAAATGGTCTAAAACAAGCTGGAATTGCAGATCCAAACCCAATTTTATCTACTATTATTGGTTCACAACAACTATCTATCCAAGATGCGGTATTGCGCCAACAACTCACTTTACAGTTATTTACACCGGTTGGATTACAAATATTAAAAGCGTATGAACTTTATGATCCATTACATTCAGAGCAACATGATTATCGTTCTACCTTTGGCGAATTATTACAACATAATACTATGACTGACAATGTGCTTAATTTTATAAATGAACCTATTAGGCGCGCATTAAATAACCCTGAGTTTTCGGTACTTGATTTAAGTATCGATATTAACCTTAAACGTATACATTATTTGTTTATTCGTGGTGATTATTACAACATCTGTAAAACGTTTGATGCATTATCCGAAATTATTAGTTGTTATCAGTGTGATGTTCTTTTATTAACTGGTCGCCCTTCTCGATTACCGGGAATTCAAAGTTATTTCCGATCACGCTTATCTATGCCTGCAGGGCGAATTTTGCCTTTACATGGTTATCATACTGGTGGTTGGTATCCTTTTCATAAACAAGAACGCATTGATGATCCTAAAACAACGGCTGCTGTGGGTGCTATGCTTTGTTTTTTAAGTAAAAATTTACGATTACCTAATTTCTATTTTAGATCTTCTAATATGGATTTATATTCAACAGTTAAATACATTGGACTTTTAGATAATCTTAATATGATTAAAAAAGAAAATGTTTATTATCAAGATATTGACTTAGATAATCCTGATTATGATTTCCCTGATCTCTCATTTGAAATTAGAGGCACCACAAGACTTGGTTTTAGGCAACTCGAAGTTGAAAGGTGGCCAGCATCGCCTATTTATATTTTAACAATTGAAAATAGTGAAGTGGCCAAGCGATTAAGTGCTGAAGGCGTCGTATTAGAAGTTACTCTCGGCATAAAAAACAAACAAAAAACGGTCGAAAATTTTTATATTAAGGATGTAAAAGCCTCTGATGGGCGAGCCTGCAATAAAAATCAGGATATTAAACTAAGTTTAAATACAATGGTTAACTCTGGTTTAATAAGTACGCAATATTGGCTTGATAGTGGAATGATAAAACGATGAAAAACTTAAATGAACAACTTCCTAAATCTTGGGAACAGGTCTATCAAGCATCAGCAAAGGCCATTGAGTGGGTAGATCAAACACGCCATTCATCTAAACGTTTAGATAGTGAAGCAGATAATTTAATTTTAGATTTACGTCGTTTACGTAATAGTGCAAAACGATTGGGTGATGTATCAACTAAGTCTGTTGCAGTTGGTTTTTTTGGATTATCACAGGCAGGTAAATCGTACCTTATTTCAGCGCTAGCTGCGGGTGAAAATGGTAAGCTTGAAACGGTTGTTGATAACGAAGTTTTAGACTTTATTGATCATGTAAACCCTGTAGGTAGTGGTAAAGAAGCGACAGGTCTTGTTACTCGTTTTAGCCGTATTGCTAAAGGTGGTATAGCTAACTATCCGTTAGAATTAAAATTATTTAAAGAGATAGAAATTGTAAAAATCTTAATAAATGCCTATTTTAAAGATTTTGACCAACAAAAAGTATCCAATAAAATTGAGTTTTCACAGCTAAATCAGTTGATTCAACGGTTAGAAAATAAAAAACAAATAAGCTATGTTGGCGGTATTATTGAAGATGATGTTGTTGATCTTTATGATTATTTATCTGAGAACTTCGGTAACTCGCTTGAAGGTTTGAAAGGGGGATATTGGGAAAAAGCAACGCACCTTCTTCCTTATTTGCCTGTATCTGATCGTGGTGAACTGATTTCTGTTTTATGGGGTGGTATTTCTGAACTCACCACAATCTATACCCAACTAGCGACGACCTTATCAAGTTTTAGTCATGCTGAAACGGTATATGCGCCGCTTTCTGTCTTAATCAAAGATAATAACGGTACTAAGTCACAAATTGACAGTATTATGAATGTTGATATTCTTGAGCGATTAAATACCGACAAAGATTCATCTGTCACTATAACGCCATTAAATGGCGCACCAACAACTATATCTTTAGCTCAATTGGCTTTTTTAACTGCCGAATTAATTTTTCCATTAGTCAATAAAACCAGAGTACCAACATTTGAAAATGTAGATTTACTTGATTTTCCTGGATACCGAGGCCGTCTAAACTTGATATCGATTTCTGATGTTAAAGAAGGTAATCCAATTGCTCAGCTTTTATTGCGTGGTAAAGTTGCTTATCTTTTTGAAAAATATACTGACAGCCAGGAAATGAATGTGCTAGTTGTTTGTACACCATCAGATAAACAATCTGATGTTAATGATGTAGGTCCAGTACTTGAGCGCTGGATTGATAAAACCCAAGGTGAAACAGCTGAAAAAAGAGCTACTAAAAAGCCGGGATTATTATGGGCAATAACCATGTTTGATAAACGCATTGGCACATCATTAACACTATCTGAAGATAATTTAAAAAATAGCTGGGGCAAAGGAGGTTTGTTACAACAAACTATCTTAGAACGTTTTGGTAGTTATGATTGGTTAAGTAATTGGTCGAACAATCACAAATTTAATAATATTTTTCTAGTTCGAAAACCAGGATTTGATGTGCCATTTTTAAATGTCGAACCGAGCACTAGCCAAGAGATTGATTATAGAGAAAATTATCAAGATAAAATGAATGTATTAAAAAATACATTTGTGCAAAATAGTGATATTAAAGAATATGTGTTCCAGCCAGAAGAAGCATGGGATGCCATGTTAAAACTTAATGATGGCGGTATAGGCCGAATTAGCCAATACTTGGAGCAAGTTGCCATTACGGAAGTAAAACAACAACGTATTGTTGAACAACTTAATGAGAAAATTGATTACATTATTAATATGCGTTTTGATACTTGGTATCAAGCGGATAGTGATGAAGAGCTAGTTAAGAAAAAGCAAGTAATTGCTGATGCAGTTAAAGAATTGCAAAGTAAAGCACTATTATTAGGTGAACTACTTAAAGTGTTTGAATTACCAGATCAAACAATTAGAGCACTTTATCATTCCAATACAATAGAAAATGAAACACAGCAAGATAGCAATGATAATTTGTTAGATAATTTATCGAATGATTTTGGTTTAAATGCTGATTTCGAGTTATTTTCTGATGAGAATTCACCATTGACCACTAAACAAGTTGCCACATTACCAACCGAATCAAAGTTTGCCAAAACTGTTTTTTCGGCATGGTTAGAGCATTTAAGGAATATTGTATTAGATAAGCATATTTTACAGTTTTTTGGTATCAATCAAAAATCACTCTCTTTTATTGTAGAAGAACTTATTACTGCAGCTAATCGAATGAAACTTGAAGCAAGTTTAACCGAGCATATTTTGAATAACGAAAATACTGGTAGTAAGCGTGATGATCTAGAATCTAGACAAATTAGTACTATTCACACTTTACTAGCCGATTTTATTGCATGGCTTGGTTTTATTCAAGGGCAGGGAAGTGATATACCAATGAGTAAAGTTAATCAGGGGAAACCGATATTTTCTTCACCGCTAAGTGAATTGAATGTTCAATCATCACATTCATTACCGAAACTGGACGATAAAACTAAAAATTATTCCCAGTATGCGATATTTGATTGGTTTGTTGCATTTGCAATGCTTGCGCAAGAAAATGTGGGGCACCATGCAGGACGAGAAATTAGTCAAGAACAAAATAGCCGATTGGGTGAAATTCTTAATTTTTTCAAACAATCGCAGATTAATTAAAATTAAATAAAAAATAGAGTAATAGGGAAGTCTTATTTGAGTTGAAAATGTTTCCCTATTCAATAGATCGGATGAATAATACTCGCGTATTTGAGTATAAAAATAGAGGATATCATGGCATTAAGAATTGAATTAGATAGTTATAAACCCGGTATTGCGAAGTTTTTAGCTCAAAAATGGAGTGGTAGTTCTCAAATTGATATACTTGTACAACGCAATCAGGATGGCTATTACTTATCTGGCTTGAATCAATGGAACCCCGAAAAAAATTGGCATACTCTTGAAAATATGTCAGTTGAAAATGAAAAATTAACGGGATACGTTGGTGAATGGTTGGTCGACTCTTTGGTGACACAAGAAAGTCAGCTCCGATTTCTTATACAAATTCGTGATAAGCAAAATCAAAGTTATGTTGATGGTGGTGTTGTTAGTATTGCAGAAACTGTTTTTGCCTCAACAGCATTAAACGCACAAACAACTTTATCTAATGAAGAACAAGTTATAGAACATCCTGAGCCAGTTAATGATCCTATTGTTGAAGATGAACCGCCATTAATTGAAGAAT
Organism: Gilliamella sp. ESL0232; assembly: GCF_013346885.1. Taxonomy (NCBI): domain Bacteria; kingdom Pseudomonadati; phylum Pseudomonadota; class Gammaproteobacteria; order Orbales; family Orbaceae; genus Gilliamella; species Gilliamella sp. ESL0232. Next base: position 62,380 of record NZ_JAAEDW010000005.1, read on the forward strand.
CTAATATTACCTCTCAAAAGGAAACATTAGTCGAACCTATTGAAACGGAGTCAGAATCTGGAATAACTCCTGAGGAACCAGTTAAATCAAAAAGTCGCCTAGGGCTAATTGTTTCTATTGTTGTTGGATGTATGATACTAATTGGACTAGGTCTTGCGGCGTGGTATTTTTTATTTTTCCAAAAACAATTACAACCTACTCCCACAGTGGAAGTTGGTGAACAATGTAGTTTAAGCAACATTTCTACTGATGATTTAACATTTATTCAACAATGTTTACAGACTAAACCTGAAACGGGAGCAATTATTCAGATAATTACTGAAGCTAAAAAAGCAGGAAAATGTAATATAGCTCAGCGTTTATATGCAAATCAAGCACAAACAAATGCTAACATTGCTATGCTATATGCAAAAGAGTATGACGAAAAATTTTATGAAGTGAATAATTGTTTTGAAGCTGATAAAGAAACGGCTATTTATTGGTATGAAACATCTTTGACTAACGATCCAAAGAATACATTCGTTAAAGATCGTTTAACCCAATTACAAAAATAGTGAGGAGCAAGAATGAATAAACTAGCTATCTCAAAACTGATTTCCACAATAGGTTTAACATGTTTACCATTAATTGGTTTTGCCGCAGAGCCGCTTAAGCAGGTAGGTAAAAAAACGCTATATCAGCGTGTACTAAGTACGCCAACATGCGAATTAAAAAGTAATATTGCTGATCCTACTGGTAAATCTTTACCTGCATTTTCACGTTATTATGTTTATGAGCGCAAAAATCAGAATAATCAGCAATGGCTTAATGTAGGACCAGATTCTTATGGAAAAACTATTGGTTGGATTAATGATTCATGTACTATTGCTTGGAATATGCAAATGACATTAGTTTTTACTAATCCAGTTGATCGTGATCCTTTGCTATTTTTCAAGGATAAGGCTGCATTGACTGCGATTGTTGATGCCGATAAACCTGAAACTTTATTAAAACCTATTCGTGAAGCTCTAAAAGCGAATAAAGCAGCTCCAGAAGTGCTTGCTCAAGAACCTAAAGAGTTTGTAGATTTTAAAAGTAATTTCTATTTATTACCTATTTTGCAAGGTGAAGAAGTAATGAATGGGCGAGGGTTTTATGAGCGAGTGCTAGAGGTCGCATCAGTAAGTAAACAAGAATCATTGATAAAAAATAACCCAAAGCAAAACACTGCTCAAACTGCTGATGATAGTGCAAATCAAGTAGTACCTTTTAAAGCCGCTATTGTGTTTGTTATTGATTCAACTATTTCTATGGATCCTTATATTTCAAGAACTAAAGAAGCGGTAACGCGAGTTTATCAGCATATTGAAAAAGAAAAGCTACAAGAACAAGTAAAATTCGGATTGATATCATTCCGCTCAAGCTTAAAAGCATCGGATAAGCTCGAATTTGTTACCAAGATTTTTGCCGACCCAAATAAAGTTAAGGATAAAGAAGACTTTAAAAAGTTAAGTGCTTCACTTAAACAAGCTTCTGTTTCTACCTCGTATTTTGCGGAAGATTCTTATGCGGGCATTGCTCAAGCATTAAATGATATTAATTGGAATAGTTTTGGCGCACGTTATATGATTTTAATAACAGATGCTAGTGCGATTCCGGGGGATGATAAGCTTTCTAGTACTGGCATGGATGCAGCGCAATTAAGGCTTGAAGCTCAGCATAAAGGAGTTGCCATTTATGCACTACATTTAAAAACGCCAAGTGGTGCAAAAGATCACCAAGTAGCGGCAGCACAATATTCAGACTTAACTTATAACGATTTCATTCATAAATCACTTTATTACCCAGTTAATGCTGGTGATGTTAATGAATTTGGTAAAAAAGTAGATTTATTAGCGCAAGCACTATCTGAACAAGTCAAACTAGCATATAGAGGTGAAGCTTCTGTTGGTAATGCTCTAAATGCAAAAGATGATAACTCTGATATGTTAAAAGATGCATTGTTATTAAGTAAGGCAATGCAACTTGCTTATTTAGGGGATGTAAAAGGTACTAAAGCACCGTCAGTTTTTAAGGCTTGGATTGCCGATAAAGATTTTGTTAAACCAACTATACCAACAGCAGAGCCACGTATATTATTAACAAAATCACAACTGAGTGATCTGAGTGATGTTGTTAGCAAAATTGCAAATGCAGCTAATGATGGATTGATTTCTGCCGATGATATGTTTTCGCAACTTCGCTCTGTTGCTGCCGCAATGGGGCAAGATCCAAGTAAATTAAAATCAGATTCTGTCACAAAAATTGCAGATTTGGGTTTACTTGGTGAATATTTAGATAATATCCCTTATAAGAGCGATGTAACGGGGCTTGATCAAGATACATGGAAAAGTATGAGTGGGCTTGAACAAGAAAAATTTATTCGTAATTTAAATAGTAAAATTCGCTATTATCAAAAATGTAATGCAGATGTAGATCGTTGGATTTCATTAGCTGAAGGTAGCGATCCGCGTGAGAATGTGTATCCTATACCATTAGAAATGTTGCCATAAAGTTGTGTTGTTAGAAAATATGTTAACCATCAATCAAATTGCAATTTCACGCTCAACAGGCAAATCCTTTTTTAGTGTTTGCCTACCAAAGCTAACTGTAAAAGCTGGTGAGGTGGTCGTTATTCAGGGCGACAGTGGTGCTGGTAAAAGTACTTTACTTGAAATGGTGGGGATGATTCTAAAACCAGACGAAATTGGCTGTTATAATCTGGCTATAGATAGTTGTGATATCGATATTGCAACACTCATCAAACAAGATAAAATAGATCAATTGGCAGATGTTCGTGCTAAGTATTTAGGTTTTATGTTACAAACAGGTGGATTACTGCCATTTTTAACGGTTCGTGACAACATTTTATTATCGTTAAAGTTATTACAGAAAAAAGTGGATAATGATCGCTTTGATTATTTAGTGCAAAAACTCAACATTATTCATTTACTAAATAAATATCCTAAACAGTTATCAATTGGTGAAAGGCAACGAGCTTCCTTTATTCGCTCTATTATTCATAAACCTGCGTTATTACTCGCCGATGAGCCGACTTCGGCATTGGATCCCTATAATGCAAATTTACTTTTTGATTTAATTATAGAACAAGCTCAGCAGGATAATATAGCTGCCATGATTGTAACACATGACCTGCAGCGTATAGCTAACAAAGGATTATTTACTTTATCGGCTAAATTAACCTCCTCACAATCTTCGGAATTTCTACCATTACAAGATAAGGCATAAAAGATGACTAAAGCAATATCAAAATGGTTACTTATAACTCGTTTGTCTGTAGCTGACTTATGGTATGACAAAAAAGTTTCATTTTGTATTATTGCCTCAGTAATATCAGTAATTACACCGCTATTATTGCTATTTAGTTTAAAATATGGTGTGGTTTCTCAACTTCGAGAGCAATTGCTTAATGACCCGCAAAATTTAGAAGTAAAAATAGTTGGTAATTTACAACTAAAAGATGAAGTGTTTGAGTGGATAAAGAAACAGCCAGAAACAGCTTTTGTTATTCCATTAACTCGTTCATTAAATACGCAAGCTGATTTAATGAAAGATGCTAGCCATTTTGTTAATAATGCCGAAATTATACCTACAGCCAAAGATGATCCAATAACAAAAAACTTGCCATTACTTAATAATAAAAAACAAATTTTATTAAGTTCATTATCAGCCGAAAAAATGCAAGTAACAGTAGGAAGTCGAGTCAAAATGGTAATTACTAGGCAGCTTGATGGAAAACTAGAAAAAGGCATGACTGAATTAGATGTGGTTGGCATTATTCCCGAAAACCGTTATAGCCGTGCCGCGGTTTTTGTTACTTTAGAATTACTTATTGATATGGAAAATTATTATGATGGTTATCAAAGTGACATTTTTCCAACCTCAACAGGACAATTAAATCCACCTGAACATACCTCGTTCGCACGAGCTCGTATTTATGCAGACTCACTTGATAATGTATCACCACTAGCATTTAAATTAAGAGAAAAACACATTGAAACGCGTACACAAGCTAACGCAATTGAAAACATGCAAGCGATTAATAGAGTACTTAATTTTATTTTTAGCGTTATTGCAATTACAGCGATTTTAGGGTGTGTTTTATCATTTATAGGATCATTTTTATCAAATATTGAACGCAAACGTAAAGATATTGCCTTTATGCGATTAATCGGTTTTCGCTCTAAAGGTATTATGCTTTATTTAATAAACCAAGCTATGATTTTAAGCTGTTTGGCTTTTGTTGCCTCTTGTACTCTTTTTGTAATAGGTAATTATGCGTTTAATTTAGTTTTAGGTAAAAATTTGGTTTCACAATCTGTTGTAAGTCAATTACAATTTTATCATCTTATCATAGCCTTTTTACTCACTTTATTTATTGCTGCAGGCATTGTGCTTATAGGAGGGCGACGTGCTATCAAAATTCAACCAGCAGAAAGCTTACGTGAAGCATAATTGTACTCGATACGTCCGACTAGCTTGTTGGGGATTGGCTGCAATTAATCTACATCCATCATTAAGTTTTGCTCAACCTTGGGATAGTAAATTTTATAATCCCAAACCAACAAAAGATGACGTGATTTTACCTATGCCATGTGATGGCAGTTTAGTGATGAAAAAGGTTTTTACCCCGACCAATAAACCGTTAGATGATATTAAAATCATTTTAGGTAGTAACCAAAAAGAACTCGGTTTTGCCGAGTATGCAACACCTAATTATATTGCTGGTAGTTTTTCTGATGCAGGTAAAGAACGGTATTACCTGATAGGTAAATATGAGATTACCGCATTGCAATATCAATCAGTAATGAACGAGACTTGTCCAACTCCTAAAGTAAATCTTTCTTTTCCCATTACTGATATTAGCTGGTTTGATGTCATCGCCTTTACGGATAAATATAATCGTTGGTTAATTGAAAACCAATCAAAAATAAAATCAAGTAATTTACCTAATGGTTATGTTCGTTTACCTAATAATACCGAATGGGAGTATGCCGCTCGCGGTGGGTCAAAAGTGACAGAATCGGAGTTTCGTGAATCCCTATTTCCGATGAAAGGTAATCTCGAAAGCTATGCATGGTTTTCTGGCGCAAAATCTGCTAATGGTAAATTACAACTGATTGGTAGGTTAGAACCTAACCCGCTAGATCTTTATGATATTTTAGGTAATGCAAGCGAAATGATGTTTGATTCGTTTCGAATGAATAAACTAGATCGCTACCATGGTCAACAAGGTGGAGTGATTGTCCGTGGTGGGAGTTATTTAACACCAGAATCATCAACTACCAGTGCTTTTCGTACCGAAAAACCTTTTTATGATGATAAAGGTGCGTATAAAAGTAAAGATGTTGGATTTCGTTTAGTTTATACAACCGAAGTGATGAATTCGAATGACAAAATCAAAGAGTTAGATAAAGAATGGAGTCAGTTAGGTAACGAAACAGACAGCACAAAAAATGGTAATGTCGTTAATGAGCTTGAAAAAATCACCAAACAAGTTGAAGATGAAAAAACAAAAAAAGAATTAAATAAACTAAATACGCTTTTAAGAAGTGCTAATCAAGCTCGAGATGAACAACGGGATCGTTCCATTCAATCGGCATTACAGCTAGGCGCATTTTTGTGCGCTAATGTTTCAGATTTAAACAGCAAATTTGAGTATAATGACAATTTATATAAAACAATGACCAATGAGGTTTGTGATCCAAAAGAAACAGACGCATTGGAAGATGACAATATGTGCTCAAAAGCGAAGCTAGATAATTTAAAACAGGTTGTTGATGAATCTAAAAGTGCACGGGATTTTATATTGAAATATTATTCCGACACAATAGTTAATACTGCGTCAAATTACGAAAAAAATACGATTAATGATCAAGCCAAATCAACTCAATTTATTTTAGAAAATAGTGGCAAAGCTAATATGAGTGATTATTTAAAACTTTACTTCAAACATATTAATCAATATATTGAATCTGGAAAAATCGAACGAACGATTTGGCTACAAACATGTACCGAAATAAAAGGAAATAAATGATGAATAAAATTATCCTAACACTTGCTTTGTGTGTATCGCTTATTCTAACAGGATGCCAAGGTTCTGGCGGAGTGAGCTCCAGAAATGTCGATCCTGCATTGGCCAAAAGTAATACAGCTAAATTTTTTAGTAAATCAGCGTGGCAATCCTGTGCTATTGGTGCTGGTTTGGGCGGTATTGGCTGTATGCTAGCAGGAGGAAAAACAGGCGTATGTATTGCGTCTGCAGCCGTAGGTTGTGGTGTTATGATGGGAGCAAACTATTATCTTGACAACAAACGAGCAGAATATGCGGATGCTGAAATGCGCCTCGATGTTTACATCCAAGATATTCAACAAAACACTTACGAAGTACAAGCTGTAACTGAAACAGCTAAAGCTGTATTAGATAAGAATTTAGCGACACTTAATGTATTAAATAATCAAATTAAAAAAGAAACCTTAAATAAAAAACAGGCTCAAAAAGATTTAGTTCAAATTGATGCTAATATTGCTTATTTACAAGATAAATTACAACGCATGAGAGGCGTTGAAAATGATTGGATTTCAATATCATCTCAAGAACGACAATCAGGTATGAATGTATCAAAACTTGATAAACAAATAAGCCAATTACATAAACAAATTTCAGTACTTGAAAATCAAATTAATCTTGTTACAAAACAACGTTCAGCGGTTAAGGTTAGCTAATTATGAAAAAAAAATATCTTCTATTACTCAGCCCGTTTATTTTTTTAGTTGGTTGTTCAACAACGCCCGAACAGTGTGATCCAACTAATACTAACATTGGTATTATGGACAAAATCAGCTGTAATTATTCAGGGAATTACCAAGCTAGAATTGATCAAAAAAAGCAAATTCTAGAGAATGAAGTAAGAGCTAATCAGCAGTTTAAAGAAATTTATGCCGTAATTGAAAAACAAAAAAATGACACTTCATTAAGCATTAAACAAAAACAGGCACAGCAGCAAAAATTAAAAACTGATTTAACTAAACTAACTGATGAGGTTAAACAAAAAGCCCAAGGCCGTGACGATCTACAGGCTCAAGTCAGAGATATAGAACAGCAACTGAAAAAAGTTAACAATTCAGGTAGTTCTGAACTTGAAAAACAAGTTGAGTTAGAAAAGTTAAATAAAAAACTTCAACAATTGCAAAAAGCACTGAATATATAAATATATTCTGGTTTAATCAATATTCAAACAAAAACTGAAGTTAAATAAAAGGGAATAAATAGGCAATGCAGCGAATAACAAGAGTTATGTGTGATCGTAATAATTCTGAAAAAATATCTTTATTAGATCAATATAATTCATTGTTAGCATTGCTAAAACCGTATTTAACTGATCGTACTTTTTCTATCTTAGCAATAGCAAGATTGATTGACGATAATCAATATATTGGTTGGTATACCGAGTTAGAAGGACAACCTGTTTTATTGAACGAAATTAGTGATCAATCACTTAAAGCTAAGATAGAAAAAACGCTACAATATCGTATTAACGATATCGAAACAACTGTTAAGATAATACCCATAACAGCTGAGCAGCAGGCATTCATTTCATCATGGTTACCTAGAATTAAAAGTTTAGGCAATCATATTTATGTTATTAATGATGAGCCGGTTATTGTTAATACCTTTGAAGACCCTGTTTTACCTGCTCCAGCACCAGTTATTCTTCCAAAATCATTTTGGCGTTGGTGGCATTTTTTACTTCTGGCCCTATTATTACTTTCTTTGCTTGGTATTATTTGGTACTTATTTTGCCCATATGGAAAAGCAAAGCCTACGATTCCTGATACAAAGCCTGTAATTACTCAGCCAGTTGAAGAAAAGAAATCAGACCCACCAAAAGAAGAGCAACAACCTGTTGTAAAATCGGAGCCTGAACCGATACCAGCACCTAAAAGTTGTATTACTCGTGAAGAAATTGCGAATAATACAGACACACCAAAAATGGTTATGATATTTGACAATTCAGCATCGATGTCATTGACTTTAATGGAAACTCAGGCATCCATTAATCAATACTTGCATGCTGATTTTTATTCAATGACACAACAAGAAATTGATGAATATGAAAAACGAATGACTCGCTTACCAAATCGGTTATCAACAAGTAAAAAAGTAGCATTGTCGAGCATTGATAAAATACAAGCTGACGTTAATATTGCGCTAGTAACTCTATCTGCTTGTCCTGTTGCACAAACTACTCCATTTTATCATTATGAAAATAGAAGCAAGTTAAAAAATAAAATAAATAGGTTACAACCATTAGAAAATAAAAGCGCAACACCTTTATATAGTGGTATAAAACAAGCAAGTAAAATGCTTGATGGTGTAAACCGTGATGATTACATATTAGTTATTAGTGATGGTGAAGATAACTGTACCAAAGCTAATATTTGTGCTTTAGCGAACAAAATTGCCACTCAACAACCTCGTTTAAAAATAAATATTGTTGATATCGCTGGGCAGCATAAAATTGACTGTGTAGCAAACAAAACTGGAGGTAAGGTTTATATAGCTCAAAGTCCAAAACAGATAATTAACCAAATGGATAAAGCTATTTCGAGTATGAATATTAGTAAACCTATATGTGAATAATCAATTTTAAATAAAACGATACAATTACATAGCTCGAATGTATCGTTTTTTATATTTTTATCTATAAAAGTTAGATTTAGCACATTATTTAGAGTAATAATATGAGAATGTAAGGAATTAAATCAATAATGCAACGAATAACGCGGATAGTCTTTGATTATAATAATCTAGAGAAAATTTCTCTATTAGAACAATATAATTCCTTAATATTATTATTAAAATCACATTTAACTGATCGTACTTTTTCGGTTTTAGCAATACCAAAATTGATTGATAACAATGAATATATTGGATGGTACACTAATCTTGAAGGGCAACCTATATTACTTGATAGTCTTGTCGATGAATCGCATAGAAACAAAATAGCCAAGACATTACAAACACGTATTAATGATATTGAAAATGCTATTAAACTAATGCCATTAAACGATGAAGAGCGAAATTTAGTTTCAGCATGGCTTCCAAGAATTAAAAGTTTAGGTAACCTAATTTATGTTATTAATGATGAGCCCGTTATTATTAATACCTTTGAAGAACCAGTTTTACCTGTAGTAGCTCCAGTTATTCCACTAAAACCATTTTGGCGTTGGTGGCATTTTTTACTATTAGCCTTATTGCTTGTTGGTTTGCTTGGTATTCTGTGGTATTTATTTTGCCCTTTTGGTAAACAAAAAACAGTTGTTCCCGATCCTATAGCTATTGTTGCGCCGGCTGTTATAGTGAAGAAGCCTGAACCTAAACCGGCGTCTGAGCCTGTTACTGAGCCAAAAGATACCGTGCCTGAAGAATCTACGCCAATTGCAACATCAGAGCCTAAACCTGAACCGATACCTCAGCCACCGTTAAAGCCAAAGGTAAAAAATCCACCGAACTGTATAACCAAAGAAGAGATGAATAAAGATCCTAATCCATCTAAAATGGCAATAGTGTTTGATAATTCATTATCAATGACAGTAACATTAAATGAATCACCATCAGCGGTTGAACAATATTTTCGATATTTGACGTATGGTAGTAATATGTCAGAAGAAGAAAGAATCAAATACGAAAAGCGTATGACCCGTTTACCAACTCGTTTATCAAGTAGTAAGAGTGTGGCTACATCGAGTATTGATAAGATACAACCAAATATTGGTATTTCACTGGTAACGTTGACTAATTGCCCAGCAGCAGAAGTTTCGCCGTTTTATAATTACAAAAATCGCCCATCACTAAAGCATAGAATTAGAAACTTAACACCGACTGCAGCCGGAGGAGGTGGAACACCTTTATATAATGGTTTAGAAAAAGCGAGTAAAATGCTTGATGGCATAAATCGTGATGATTATATTCTTATTATTAGCGATGGTGAAGATAATTGTACAAGGAAAAATATTTGTACATTAGCAAATTATATAGCTGCACAAAAACCACGATTAAAGATTAATATTGTGGATATTGCTGGTGAACACAAAATTGACTGTATTGCTAATGCAACAGGTGGAAAAGTTTATATTGCTCAAAGCCCTAAAGATATGATTAAACAAATGAATAAAGCGGTTTCAAATTTGAAAATTGATAGGCCTGTGTGCCAATAAATAATAAAAAATTATATTAAATAATTTTATTGAGTTTTTTTAATTCAATTATACAGCTATACAGTTATTTGAGCTCGACAATGTTTCAGACTTTTTTATAGAATAAATAACATTCGTACTAACGTCCGATTTGGCGAATTTTATGCGAAATTCCATAAGGCCAAGCCAACAGGAATGTTTGGCTGCGCTAGTCAAGAACGAATTATAGAGGATGAGTTAAAACTGAGCGCTGGCGGATATATTTTCTGTAACAAATTTGAATATTTGAGCAAAGTGAAGATGATCTCGAAAAGGCGAGTATCAGGATAATATGAGTAAATATAAGTAGGCTTTATTCTGTACAGCTAAGAATGAGATTGTTAAATGGGATCTGGCAATTCGCATAGCTTGCTTGCCACTATTGTTATTTATTCCACCAAAAGGCTAAAACGTCTAAAACCACTACACCAAACAAAATCTTAGCACGCTGTAACCAACATATTCAATTTAAAAAAGCAAAACAAAAATTCCAATACAATCAAATTCTATATCTTGATGGTTTTAAATCAAAATAAACGCTCACAACACCGTAAAGTAAATATGGGAATCTTCTTTATGGTGTCAGAATGTAATGACAATTATAAGTAAGAGCAGCACGCAAAACAGGAGGTTTGGTGGATTATTTTGTTGTTGCCATTACTATGTTTAAATTGGTGAGTAAAAATTATAAAGGTAAATTACGTTTAATCATACATTGTTTATAAGCATCAAAAGCTTTTTGATTTAATTTCATGCCATACATATAAAGAATGCCGTAGCACAAAACTGCAAGAGCAACACTATCTTTGTATTTTTTAAACATATTATAGTGTTGTATTAATATTTCATCACTTATTTTATCACTTTTTTTATCTGATTTTACTTGCTTTATAATTGTGTAACATAGCAATAGAATAAATATGCCTAAGAAAGTCAACAGTCCGATAATTAATGCAGCAAAAACTGCAAGTCCCATAATGGTTTGTAAAAAATTCATCATTTTTAAATTCTCCTATTTCTCAATTTAATAAAATATGCTTTTATATTAGTATTATTTTCAATCATTACCATAGTTAGGCTTTAAAACGGAAAAAACACCGGTACTAAAGCAATATCCACCGCCATTACTAAAAAAGTTAACGGTACGCCAATTTTGACAAAATCGCTAAAGCTGTATCCTCCCGGTGCTACTACCATGGTTTTAATCGGTGAGGATACGGGCGTAATAAATGACGCTGATGTGGCAATTGCCACCGTCATGGCAAATGGATAAGGTGAGTAACCAAATTTTAGTCCTAAATCAATAGCGATTGGCGCAATTAAAATGGCTGTTGCAGTATTGGATATAAATAATCCAATTGTTGAGCATAATAAGAAAACAAATGTTAGCACCATGTATGGGCCGAAAGAGCGTAAGTGGACTTCAAGCCAAGCTGATATGAGCGAAATCCCCCCCGTTTTGTTGAGTGCTAGTGCAAAAGGCATCATACCTATAATTAGAATTAAGGTTGGCCAATGTATGGATTTATAGGCATTAGCCATGTCAATGCATCGTGTTGCTCCCATCAGTAAGCAGGCGACTAATGCCGCAACCACATTAGGCACAATACCTGTCACCATTAAAATAATCATAATGGCGAGATTAATTAAAGCCGCTGGTGCTTGTGAGCTTGCTGGTGCAATGTCGTCGATATCGGCCGGAAAGTCTAATACAACAAAGTCATTGGTTCGAGTTTGTAGTTTTTGGATCGAACCCCAGTCACCACAAACTAGTAATGTATCACTCATTTCTAAACGTTCTTGGAATAAGTTGTTTGTTTCAACTGGTGCATGATTACGCCAAATACCAATTACAGTCAGGAAATATTTTCCTCTAAAATCAATTTCATTAAGTGTTTTTCCACACAGTGTCGATTCTGGGAGCAGGGCAACTTCGGCCATGCCGACTTGTTTAACCTGTTCTGAAAAATATTCACCTCGTAATACTTTCGGTTCAAGGTTGTTGGTGTTTAAAAAGGTTCGATAATCGGCTTCGGAGTGTGACATATCGAGTAATAAAATATCATTTTCACGAAATTCGGTTGAGCCATTAACGGGGATTAGTACTTTGTGGAATTTGCGCCAACGTTCAATACCAATAACATTTACACCATGTTCACTACGCAAATGTAAGCCATCAATTGTGCGCCCAACAAAAGGTGAGCCAGCTAGTATTTGTGCTCGATGGGCTCGGCCAATTAATTTATAGTCTCGAATTAAATCGGTGATTTTTCGTCTTTGTGGTTGGGTATTAGTTGGGGTAACTTGTTCTGCTGTGAGTAACCAATTGCGTGTTAATATGCAATATATAACCCCGACAATTAAAACACCAATACCAATTGGGGTGATCGAGAAAAAACTGAATTCAGTCAAAGCGGCACGGTTTAATTCACTGTTTACAACAAGGTTTGGAGCGGTGGCAACCAGTGTCATCATGCCACTTATTAATGCCGCAATACAAAGTGGCATCATTAATTTTTTTACATGAATACCAGTATGGTTAGCAATGCTAATGGCAACGGGTATAAAAATTGCAACTACGCCAGTTGAGCTCATCACTGAGCCAAGCAAAGCAACGCCTAACATAATGCAGGTGATAATGCGAATATCGTTTTTGCCTGCGACTTTTAATATGTATTCGCTCATTTTGTATGAAATACCTGTTCTAACCAAGCTTTCACCAATAATAAATAGAAGGGCAATTAAGATAATATTAGGATCGCTAAATCCAGCGAGGGCTTCAGCTGGTGTTAATACGCCTGTGATGGTGATTGCCGTTATTGTGAGCAATGCAATAATGTCCATTCTTAATTTGCTGAACGAAAACATTAAAATTGCTATTAATAATAATATGCAGACAGTAATAAGTGGGTAATATTCAATAAAATAATTAGGTAAGAATTTAGCGATTGATGATACTAAACCATCCTCAGATGACAAATGTTCCACAAAAAGTAGCTCTATGATACAGATTACATTTTGTACATAATACCTTGATTTATTGTAATAGGGAATATCTCTAAATAAAGTTTATATGGCTATAATTACTTTATCGTTAATTTTTTTTACGTTATTTTTCGTTTTTTAACATTTTTTGCTATTTTCTTTATGACCTATTCGCATTATTGAAAAGTAGGTGTAATTTAAGCAACTAAACCTATTTAATCGTTAACTCTTTAGGAGAGAATATGTCATCAAAAAAATCTGTTGCACAAATTATAGTTGATGTTTTGTCTGAAGCAGGTGTTAAGCATTGTTATGGTATTGTTGGGGATACTTTGAATCATATTACTTCTTCTATTAAAAAAAGTAATATTGAATGGGTACATGTTCGTCATGAGGAAGTCGGTGCTTTTGCCGCAGGGGCAGAAGCTTATTTAACAGACCAAATTACGGCTTGTGCTGGATCTTGTGGTCCAGGAAGTTTGCATTTTATTAACGGTATTTATGAAGCACACCGTAATAAAGTACCTGTTGTTTTATTGGCAAGCCAATTGGTGACTTCGCAACAAGGTACCGATTTTCCGCAAGAAGTTGACTTTGAATCTATTTATAAAAATTGTTCTGTATTTTGTCAGCAAATCAATGATCCAACCCAAGCAAGACAAATAACAACCGCAGCAGTTCAAGCTGCAATTAATCAACGAGGTGTAGCTGTTTTAGTGGTACCTTATAATATTAGTTTAATTAAGGTTGAAGATAATAGTGGGCATAAAATTTATCATCCTAAACCTATTATTCGCCCGTCAAATGAAGAATTGAATCAAATCGCAGAAATACTTAATAATAATCATAAAATAGCTATCTTCGCTGGGCAAGGAGTGTGTGAGGCTCACGATGAGCTTATTGCCTTTGCTGAAAAATTAAAATCACCTATTGTGCATACATCGAGGGGTAAAGATTTTGTTGAGTATGATAATCCTTATAACGTTGGTATGACTGGTATGTTTGGTATGGAGTCAGGAACAACAGCGATTAAAGAGTGTGATGTGTTAATTATGTTAGGTGCTGATTTTGCGTGGTCGCAATTTTATCCTGATAAAGCGATTATTATTCAAGTTGATATTGATGCCACTCATCTTGGGCGGCGTCATCCAGTGAGTGTGGGGGTTGTTGGTAGTAGTAAGCCAACGTTAGCCGCTTTAATTCCTTTAGTTGATGAAAAGCAAGATTCTAAGTTTTTAGAAAAATGTCGCCAATTGTATATAAAAGCAATGGATAAATTGAATAAGAAAGCTGTACCGTCTCAAACAATGATTCATCCTCAATATTTAACCGAGCTTGTTGATAAATATGCGACACAAGACGCTGTGCTTTGTGCTGATGTTGGCTCTGCTATGGTTTGGGCTTGTAGGCATTTTAATACCAATGGGAAAAGACGTACTGTCATTAGTTTGAAACATGGCACAATGGCAAATGCAATGCCGCAAGCGTTAGGCGTGCAAAAAGCATTTCCTAATCGTCAGGTTATTACTTTATCAGGTGATGGTGGTATTAGTATGTTATTAGGCGATTTGTTAACTACAATTCAAGAAAATTTGCCAATTAAAATTATTGTGCTTAATAATAGTTCACTTAATTTTGTTGAATTGGAACAGAAATCAGAAGGTTTAGTTGATCACTATACCGATTTACAGAATCCTAATTTTGCAAAAGTTGCCGATTCGATGGGATTATTTGCGATAAGAGTTGATAACTCTGATTCTCTTGATGAAGCAATGCAATCATTTTTATCGCATCAAGGTCCTGCATTATTAGATGTTAAAACCAGCTCTAATGAATTAGTTATGCCGCCTGAAATTCAAGCATCGCAGGTTATGGGAATGGCGCTTTACAGTGTAAAAGCTTCTTTGCAAGGGAAAATGGGCGATGTAGTAAATCTATTGGTGGATAATTTTATCAAGAAATAGTTTATATTATTTTTTATATTTATTTTAAATGACAAGTTTACAGAGAGTTTTTGTTAAAAAGTTTCAGGAAATAGGGGTGTTTCAGTATAATTTGGGGGGATCTGCCGCTGATTTGCGGCAGAATAAATGAATTAAAAACTAACGGCGCCTTCTTCTGCGGAAGTTAAATTTTCTCGGATAACGGTAAATAGTTCACGCCCATAACCTAGATGTGAATCCGTTAAGTCGAAAGAATAAGGTTCACGTTTGGCTAATTCTGCTTCGTCTACTAATAATGTTATTTCGCCAGTTTGACCATTAACACGGATCATGTCTCCATTTTGGATTTTACTGAGTAAACCTCCATCATAAGCTTCGGGGGTGACATGAATTGCGGCAGGTACTTTACCCGAAGCTCCCGATAATCGACCATCAGTTAATAACGCAACTTTATAACCTTTATCTTGCAGAACACCTAGCGGTGTTATTAGTTTATGTAATTCTGGCATACCAATTGCTTTTGGTCCTTGATAACGGACAACAACTACACAGTCTTTATTTAGTTTGCCTACTTTATATTCGGCATCTAAATCATATTGGCTATTAAAGATGACTGCTGGTGCTTCAATAATTTGATGTTCAGGTGCAACGGCTGATGTTTTCATAATTGCACGACCAAGATTTCCTGACATCACTTTTAATCCACCATGAGAATTAAATGGTCTTTTGATTGATGCAATGACGCTGTCATCTAATGATTTTGTTGGACCTTCACGGAAAGTAAGTTTGCCATTTTCTAAAATAGGTTCTTGAGTATAACGACTAAGTCCACGCCCTACTACAGTTTCAACATCTTCATGTAATAAACCACCCGATAATAATTCGCGAACCAATAAAGATGTCCCTCCAGCGGCTTGAAAATAGTTTATATCGGCTGGACCATTCGGGTAAATTCGGCAAAGTAGTGGTACTGCTGTTGATAGATCTGAAATATCATCCCAATTAATAATTATGCCGGCTGCTTTAGCCATTGCCACAATATGCATTGTTAAATTAGTTGAACCGCCAGTTGCGAGTAGTGCAACTAGACCATTGACAATCACCTTTTCATCTACCATTTTACCAATAGGCATATAGTTTCCTGATTGGTTGGTTAGGCGAGTAATTTGTTTAGCAGCAGCATTGGTTAATTCATAACGTAATGCTGTTTCAGGATGAACAAAGGCCGTCCCTGGCAAATGTAGTCCCATTAATTCAATAACCATTTGGTTACTATTTGCGGTACCATAAAAAGTACAAGTACCACTAGTGTGATAAGATGCCGATTCTGATTCAAGTAAGTCTTCACGCGAAGCTTTACCTTCTGAGTAAAGCTGGCGGATACGCACCTTTTCTTTATTAGGTAAGCCCGATGGCATTGGTCCTGCAGGTACAAAAATAGCAGGTAAGTGACCAAACGTTAATGCGCCAATAAATAGACCTGGTACAATCTTATCGCATATTCCAAGATATAGAGCACCATCAAACATATTATGTGAAAGCCCGACAGCAACCGACATTGCAATCACATCACGGCTCATTAATGATAGCTCCATTCCAGGCTCGCCTTGAGTTACACCGTCGCACATGGCAGGTACTCCACCAGCCATTTGCCCAACTGCGCCAACTTCGTGAAGTGCTTTTCGAATTTGTTCAGGATAAAACTCATACGGTTTATGAGCTGATAACATGTCATTATAAGAACTAATAATCCCTATGTTACTTTTTAAAATGTTTTTTAGATCACTTTTATCATCGCTACAACAAGCAGCAAAACCATGGGCTAAATTACTACATGGTAAACTAGATCGAGTTACTTTTTTATGCATAGCTCTTTCTATTTTTTGCAGATAAGCGGTACGAGATGCCCTAGAACGCTCAATAATACGTTGAGTTACAGCCTGAATAGTCGGATTCACATTGACCTCGTCTTATTTTTTTCTATTTTTTTAACAATGACATATTGTGCGTATTACTTTTTCAGTATCGTGCACAACCTTTTCTAATGGTTGTTCAATATTGATGTTGTAGACATCTTTTTCATCAGTAGTTGGTTCTTCTAGAGTATCGAATTGAGATTGAAGCATCCCTGTTTTTTGGTAGTGTCCTTTACGTTTAGCTAGTCTTTCAGCGATTACATCGAAACTTCCTTTCAAATAAATAAAATGTACGTTTTTATTCTCACCGCGAATAATATCTCGATATTTTCGTTTTAATGCCGAACAGATAATAATTGAGACATCGTTAACATTACTCATAGCAAATACGGCATTACTGATTAAGCTAAGCCAAGGCATTCTATCTTCATCGTTTAAAGGTGTACCGCTCCGCATTTTTAAAATATTAGCCTTTGGATGTAAAAAATCACCATCTAAAAAAGCAGCATCCAGATTGTAAGCAACTTGTTTGGCAACAGCTGATTTACCACAACCAGATATTCCCATTAATACAAAAACTTGTTTATTTTTTTTAGTCATTATTGATCCTTCGTACATCCAACTAGTTACGGGTAACATTTTGACATGCTGACCTCTATTTGCAATATAAAAAAAGTTTATTTGTGATCTGGATCAGGTTTTACTTTTAATTATTAATAAATAGAAAATTATCTATTAGTTGAGCGTTACTATTGAAAAATAGATTCCGATCACAAAAATATAAAATCTTATTTGCTTTTTAATTCGAAAGGCAATAATCTTTCGTTATTGTTTTGTTTTCGAAAGTCAAATTCGAAAAAATAAACTAAAAAATAGTGGAGAACAAATATGAATAAATTTCAGCTTTTTTTCGAAAACAACCTTAAATTTGATAATGCATTAGAAGCATTAACTTATATTAGTGAGCAATTACAACAAAAGGGCATTGTTAAAGAAAGTCATTTAAAAGCCTTAATCGAAAGGGAAGCATTATTTCCAACGGGTATTGCTTTTGATGGTTATGCTGTGGCGATTCCGCATTGTGAAGCAAAACATGCAAATACTCCTGCAATCTTTATTATTCGCACTCAATCCCCAGTTGCTTTTAATCGAGCTGATGATGATAGCAATATTGATATTTCATTGATTATTTCACTTGTTGTGACTTCACCTGAGGATCAAATTGAGCTATTAAAAGCGCTTTTTTCAAATTTACAAAATAAAGACTTTTACCAATTTTTATTAAACGCTCCGCAAAATGAAGTTGTGGATCATTTTAATAACGTGATATTTAATCAATAAGTTTCAGGAGGCATTATGAAAAAGAAGATTATTGTTGCTTGTGGTGGTGCTGTTGCAACTTCCACTTTAGCTGCTGAAGAGATAAAAGAATTGTGCAACGAGAATAATATTCAATTTGATCTTATTCAATGTCGCATTAATGAAATTAATACTTTTATTGATGATGTTGATTTGATCTGTACTACAGCCCGAATGGATCAGAATTTTGGTGATATTCCAATTGTTCATGGAATGCCTTTTGTATCAGGGGTTGGTATTGATCAACTAAAAGAAAAAATATTATCTATTTTAAAAGGATAAATCTATGTTTACTGAAATTATGCAGTACATTCTCGATCTTGGTCCATCGGTGATGCTACCCATTGTGATTATCTTGTTTTCATTAGCTTTAAGAATGAAGTTGGGTGATGCACTAAAAGCTGGAATTCATATAGGAATAGGGTTTGTTGGTATAGGACTAGTTGTTGGTTTGTTAACCAGTTCTGTTGGGCCTGCTGCTCAAGCGATGGCTGAAAGATTTGATATTAGTCTAAATGTTATCGATGTTGGTTGGCCTGGTGCAGCGCCTATGACTTGGGCTTCACAAATTGCTTTAGTAGCCATTCCCATCGCTATTGCAGTAAATATTATTATGTTAGTTTTAAGATTAACTAGGGTTGTTAATGTTGATATTTGGAATATATGGCACATGACATTTACTGGCGCGCTTGTTTACATTGCAACAGGCTCTTACTGGCTTGGTATTGTAGGGGTTATTGTTCATGCCATTATTGCTTATAAACTGGGTGATTGGTTTGCCAAAGATACCAAAAATTTTTTTGAGCTTGACGGTATTGCGGTTCCTCATGGTACGTCTGCATATTGTGGTCCAATTGCTGTTTTTGTTGACGCTGTCATTGAAAAAATCCCGGGCATTAATAAGATTAATTTTAATGCTGTTGATATGCAAAAGCGGTTTGGTGCGTTTGGTGAGCCTGTTACCGTAGGCTTATTCATGGGCATCATATTAGGTTTATTAGCAGGGTATGGTGTGAAAGAAACGCTACAACTAGCGATTCAAACTGCAGCGGTAATGTTATTAATGCCACGCGTAATTAAACCTATTATGGATGGATTAACACCGATCTCTAAACAAGCTCGTAAACATTTGCAATCAAAATTTGGTGGGCAAGATTTTCTTATTGGTTTAGATCCAGCATTGTTATTAGGACATTCAACGGTAGTATCGGCAAGTTTAATATTTATTCCATTAAGTATTTTTATCGCCATCATCCTACCTGGTAATGAAGTTTTACCTTTTGGTGATCTGGCAACTATTGGCTTTTTTATCGCAATGGGGGTAGCGGTTCATCAAGGTAACCTGTTTAGAATCATTATTTCTGGTTCTATCATTATCGCCATTACACTTTGGATTGCCACCCAAATGGTTCCATTGACTACTCAACTAGCCATTAATGCAGGCACGATGGCTACGAATAATGGCATTTCAGTTGGTGCAATGGATCAAGGTGGGTCACCCATTACTTATCTTATGGTTCAGTTGGTCAACTTGAAACAACCTATTGGTTTTGCCCTTATTGGATTGTTTTACCTTTTCTGCTTATTTTTGACATGGAAACGTGCACAAAAATACCAGTTATTTTTAAAAAATAAATCATTATATCAAGAAGATGGAGTAATAAAATAATCCCAAAACAGTCATCACCAAAATCAATCAGAAAGCTTTCACTCAGTAACGAGTGAAAGCAATACATCAACGTAATTTGTTTACCAATAAAGGAAAATAACATGAAAGCGGTTGTTGTCAATGAAGGGGGAGCTTTATCTATACAAAATATAGAAATGCCCAAAATAACATCTCCAGATCAAATTTTAGTTAAAGTGGCTTATTGTGGTTTATGTGGTTCAGATATTCCGCGTATATTTCACAATGGTGCTCATTTTTATCCCATTACATTGGGACATGAATTTAGTGGCACAGTTGTTGAAATTGGGTGTGGTGTGACTGAATTTGAGATTGATGATTTAATATCTTGCGTGCCATTGTTACCATGTTTTAAATGTGATGAATGCCAAAATCATTATTATTCACTTTGTAAGAATTATACTTTTGTTGGTTCAAGGATAACAGGCGGTTTTGCTGAGTATATTGTGTTAGATAAGAAAAATGCGTTTAAATTACCTAAAGGTATCAGCCCGCTTGAGGGTGCATTTTTTGAACCAATGACTGTTGGAATGCATGCTTTGTTATTGGCTAATGGATGTGAGGGCAAAAATGTTGTCATCGTTGGCGGTGGCACAATTGGATTACTTGCTATGCAATGTGCCAAGGCAATGGGGGCAAAATCAGTTGCGGTGCTTGATATTAACCAGCAGCGCCTCGATCTAGCCAAACAACTAGGCGCTGATATGGTATATCATTCTCAAGATCTTAGCACCGATGCGATTTACCAAGCTTTATCTTTATCTCGCTTTGATCAAATTGTATTAGAAACGGCGGGTTCACCAGTTACGGTCAACTTAGCCATTGAAATTGCAGGCCCTAGAGCGAAGATAGCCTTGGTGGGTACACTTCATCATGATATTACACTTCCAGAAAAAACATTTGGACTGATTTTACGAAAAGAGTTACAAATTTTAGGCAGTTGGATGAACTATTCAGCGCCATGGCCAGGTAAAGAGTGGCAATTAGTAAGTCAGTACTTTATGGATGGAAAAATTAAACTTGATGAGCTGATTGCTGGCATAGAGGAATTTGATTCATTTATTAAACAAGTGACTGCCTTAAATGGTCGTCCTATGAATGGCAAAATTTTATTAAATTGCATGTAATTATTTTGATTTAAGTCAGCGATTGAAAATGAAATCTTATCTTTTGATTCTGTTTGTTATACACTGCTAAAAAATTTTCGAAAAAGGAAATATTATGAATGCAAGTGAAAGACGCCAACAGATAGTAGTACTTCTTAATATGAAAGGAACTGTGTTAGTTTCTGATTTGTCGGAACAGTTCAATGTTTCTGAGGTCACAACCAGAACCGATCTGAGATTGCTAGAAAAACAAGGAGTGCTAACACGATTTCATGGCGGAGCAACCAAAATCATAAATAACGGTGACTTAAAATCATTTAAAGAACTGCAATTAGAAGAACGTTATCAGCGATTTATAGAAGCTAAAAAACGTATTGCAATTGAAGCGGTTAAACATGTTAAAGAAGGTGACACTATTATTTTAGATAGTGGTAGTACAACCATGTTGATAGCTGAAGAACTCGTAAAATTGAAGCATATTACTGTGATTACCAATAGTCTTACTTCTGCATTTATATTATCAGACAATAGTGACATTATGCTATTTATGTGTGGTGGTACACTTAGACATAAAACGCGTTCTTTTCATGGAAAAATTGCTGAGCAATCGTTAACTGGCATCTCTGCTGATATTTTGTTTGTTGGTGCAGATGGAATTGATGCAAAAAGAGGAATAACAACGTTTAACGAAGGTTACACTATCAGCAGTGTTATGGCTAATGTCGCCAAAAATGTGATTGCCGTGCTCGATTCATCAAAATTTGGTCGTAATGGGATTAATGTTGTGTTACCACTTAGCCAACTTGATACCATTATTACTGATACTGATGTTGACAGTAGCTGTAAACAAGAATTTGTGGTAAAGGGTATTAAATTAATAGCGGTTTAATATTTGTGCTTACACTCGTGTGTTTTTATATCTTAATTGGTCATAAATATTAAAAACCATTACTCGTTTAGGTTCGATACCCTAAATGATAAAAATTTTTGCTTCTAGCCAAGTCGATTTAATGGTAGTGATCATTTAAGCTTGTTATTTCTCCCAACGATATCAATGCGTAGGAGAAAATATGATATTAACAATTACGATGAACCCTTCGGTGGATATATCGTATCCATTAAATAAATTAGCGATTAATGATATTAATCGAGTTTCAGAGGTAAAAAAAACCGCAGGAGGTAAAGGGCTTAATGTAACTCGAGGCATTAAATACTCAGGTATTCCTGTTCTTGCATCAGGCATTATTGGTGGAACAACGGGCGAGTATATTCAAAAACAATTAGATAACGATAATATTAATTACAACTTTTATATCACCCAACATGAATCAAGAAACTGTATTGCCATTTTACATGAGGGAAATCAAACTGAAATCCTAGAGTCAGGGCCAGTATTAGATAATCATGATGTCAATGTTTTTCTGGAACACTACCTAAATTTGCTTAGCCAAGCGCAGGTTATTGCTATTTCAGGGTCATTGCCACAAGGATTTCCAGTCGGTTTTTATACTCAATTAATTGAAAAGGCAAATGAGTATCAGATCCCTGTATTGCTAGACTCATCCGGTAAGATGTTATTAGAAACGCTCATCTCTAAAAATAAACCTTTTTTAATCAAACCCAATAAAGATGAACTACAGCAGATTATTCAAATGGATATCGATCCAAATGATGTAACTTCATTAGTTAAAGCCGTTAATCATCCTTTACTAAATGATATTGCTTTTATCATCATCTCATTAGGTAAAAACGGTGCTTTTGCTCGTTGTCATCACAATTATTACCAAGTTTCAATTCCTAAAATTAACGTGGTTAATCCTGTTGGATCGGGTGATGTTACGTTAGCTGGGCTTGCTGTTAGCATTCATGAAAATGAAGCTGTAGAGGTAATGCTTAAACGTGCGATGACTATGGGAATGCTAAATGCAATGGAATCGCAAACCGGTTTTGTCAATATGGATAATTATGACAAGTATTATCAACACGTTAAAGTCACCAAAATCATTGCAAAATAACAGATTAATGAGGATTAAATTATGTATCTTATTTCTAGTCAAGAGATGTTAAAAAAAGCTCAACGTGAATGTTATGCTGTGCCCGCATTTAATATACACAACCTTGAAACTATCCAAGTTGTTATTGATACCGCTAAACAGATGCAATCCCCCGTGATACTTGCAGCAACGCCAGCAACTTATAGTTACGCAGGAATACAGTATTTAATCAGTATTTGTGAAACAGCAGCAAGCATTCATCATTTTCCTTTTGCGTTACATTTGGATCATCATGAAAATATCAGTGATATTCAAACAAAAATAGAGGCAGGAATTAGATCGATTATGATTGATGCTTCGCATCACCCCTTTGAAGAAAACATTGATATAGTTAGTAAAATGGTTACTTTTAGTCATAAATATAATGCTAGTGTTGAAGCCGAATTAGGGCGGCTTGGCGGGCAAGAAGACGATCTTATTGTCGATAACAAAGATAGTGCTTTTACAGATCCCAATGCGGCAAAAGAGTATGTCGAACGCACAGGAATAGATTCACTTGCGGTAGCTATTGGTTCAGCTCATGGTATGTACAAAGGTGAGCCTAAACTTGATTTTGAACGATTAGCCAAAATTCGAAATAAAGTTGATATTCCACTAGTGTTACATGGTGCATCGGGTATACCTGAGGCGATGGTAAAAAAATCGATTTCATTGGGTATTTGCAAAGTAAATGTGGCAACTGAATTAAAAATTGCCTTTTCAGATGCTTTAAAACAAGATTTTAAACTCCATCCTGACGTCAACGATCCAAGACACTATATGCAGCCAGCAAAAGCTGCCATGAAAAAAATTGTTGAAGATAAAATTCGTATTTGCGGTAGTGCAGGTAAATTATAATATGAAAGATCAAGGCGTTGTTTTGAATTAGCAAGAACGTACAATTCATTACCAGCAGTTGAACGCTGCTGGTTAAAATGTGTTAAGTGATAGCACATTAAGTATTTGTAGGAATGACTTGCGTTGCTTACCGTAATTTGAAAAACAATTGTAATGCATAGACATAACTCTGTATCCCAAACAGATGATGATGCCTATATCATAAAGAAAAATCACCGTCACTGATTTGGCTAACCGCTTTATGGTCAGTTGTCTAGCCATTTATTGCACTGAAAGATCTCATCAAACATTAAATAACATGCTCCCATTGAATATAAAACACGGAATACAGATAGCGTCATTTTCTAGGTGAGTTGTATTCTAACTATTAGATATTTAACCAATTATTCACATTTAGGCGCTATTTTATAAAAAATATTCAGGATTCTATACCGTTTTGTGATGAATTTAGATTTCTTTGTTTTCCATTTATTAAAATGTGTGAGAACCATCGTATCAATTAAACATTCACCAAATCTGCCTGCTTTCAAACGAATGGTTAAATCGAAAGTGTGATACGTTCGTTAATTGAGAGGTTGCACAATCAGCAAATAATGAGCGATTCAAAGGTTAGAAAACAAAAGCTCAAACTCTTTATTAATTTTTATACCGTATAAAGCGATTTCAGGGAAAACGTCTTATGAGTTTTTAGAGGATTATTTTAATCATGAATTGTAAATAACTCGACGTTTTCCTACAAATTAGGCTTTTTTATATACATAAATTTATCGATTATTTTTTTCGAGCGAGGTATTGTATTGTTTTTTTTATAATGCTTAAAACGCTCGAAACTAAAATTACTAATAAATTATGATGCATTAGCCGCTTTTTTGCTCGCTCAACAAATATCATCACGACAAAAGCAATAATCGTTAAATAGATGATGAAAGCCCCATAAGTTGCTAACATATCAATCAGTGAACGCCCTCGCATGGCAAAATCGCGGAAAAATTTAAATAACCAAACTAATGGGAAAGCATGGCTGACATAGTAAGTCCAAATTGGCATTATTCCCACAGCCATTGTTGAACCGCCCATGATAAACCCTGGAGGTACTAAGAAAATCATTCGACCAGCGCCTTCTCCTGGGTTGTTAGTTTTCCAAGACAGTAACAATCCTAGCCAACCAAATGCTAATCCTGTCATAAATATGCTCGGTACAAAAGCAAAATAGTTACCGTCAAAACGCAGTTGTCCAAATATAACAAGTATGGCTGTGATAAGCGTTAATGCTGTTGTAAAAAATAGTGCATAAGGGATTGTTTTTGCTAATAAAGGTAAGAGTCCTCTTTCTATTGTTTGTTCCCACATGCCAGTTACTTTCAAGCGGCCAATAATCATTAATGAGGTTAGGCCGTAAGTCAGTGACGAGAAAAAGTAGACAAAATATATAATCGTCGATATGGTGGACGAGCTTGCTGGATTAAACATATATCGTGTTTTAAGTTGCATTGGTGATAAAGTTGCTTCAATGCCTTCTTTACCAAGTCCTAATGCTGCAACTTTACCAACACTGAGTTCAGCCCCCAATTCTGGAATATATTCATTAAGGCTTTGTAGTACTTTGGCATTTTGTGCATCGTTTGTATCATCAGCAAAATAGCCTAGGCGTACGGTTTGATCGCCTTTTTTTAAGCTTTTTTCTAGACCTTTAGGAATATATAAAACACCTAAATTACGGTCGTGTGAAACCAATGTTATTGGATTTACTGGCGATCTTATTACTTCTGTCACTTCAATATAAGGCGATGTATTGACTTTGCTAATTAATTCAGTCGAATAATGAGAACCATCAAGATCAATAACCGCAATTTTTCCTTCAAACACAGCTCCATGACTTAATACAATTGAAAAAACAAGCGAAACAATAGCAGCTAAGCCAAGCGAAACTTTATAATAAGGTATAAAATGGCCAGACAACATGGCGTCAAGCTCTTCAAGCATGGATTTAATGATGTTTTGCATCATTTTTCAACCTCAAGTGTCATTCCAGTTAATAGTTTAGGAATTGATTCTATGTAAATTCTAACTTGATAAGAGGTTAAATCAGCTTGACCTCGTTCTCGTGTCATGCGTAAATCAGCAAATGATGGCGCAGCGGTGGCAAAGCGAACTTTTCCTTTTACTTCTTTGTTAAGTGCAATTACTTTTGCTGTAACCGTTGTGCCTGGTTGATAATCATTAACCATTTTTTCATTCACATAAATGTCGATATATTTACGATCGGTTTCTAATAAGACTGCTGGCGCACCGTTTGGTACCATTTCACCATCTTCAAACATAAGTTTTAATACTTTTCCATCTTCGGGTGCTCTTAATGTTAGTCGATCATAATTAAGCTGTAGTTGTTTTAATTCAGCTTCGCCTTGCGCGAGTTGTGATTGAAGCTGTGTTAATTGATTTTGGCGGTTTTGCAGTTTTTGTCGTGCAATTAAGATTGATTGTATTGTCATTCCTGTTGCATTTTTTGTTTGTTCAAATTGGCTAATTTGTTCAGGCGTCGCACCAATCATTAAGGTAGAAAGTTGGCTTTCAATTTGAATAACTTGCATTTTTGCATTAATAAAAACATTACGAGCATTATCAAGTTGTGACTGCGAGTTTCCCCCCGATTTACGTAATTGGGTTTGGCGATCAAATTCAGTATTAGCTAGGTATCGAGCCGATTTCGCTGCTTCTAAATTGGCTTGCACTTCTTCTATTTTTCGCCAAGTTGATAATTCTGAAAGGTTGGTTTCACTTTCAGTGATTTCAATATTTTTTTGTTCTTGGTTTACTGCCGCCTTTTGGCTATCAACTAAAGCTTGTAGTCGATCGATAGCTAGTTTGGTATCGATATCTTCTAATTGCATTAAAGGCTCACCTTTTTTTACTATTTGTGATTCTTCTACAAATCGCTTGGTGACTTTTCCGCCGACATTTTGAAAGGCAATATTAATCTCATCGGCAGTTAATACACCAGATTTGATGCTTTTGGCAACCGAGACCGCATCATTTCTTGAACCTAAAAAGATTAAAAATGAGCCAAAGATTAGCAGGAGTAAAAAGATAACAGGAATTTTGACATTTTTTTTCATATATAGCTTATTTTCCATTTATTTAGTCAGCTAACTATTTAAGTGAAATGAAGAACTTTAATGATTAAAGTCCGTTATTTTCGTAATAATTTACGTAACATCAATATTAAAGACTCTTGTTCTTGCGAATTGAGTACTTGTGCAAAAGCGCGAATTGATTTTAGGTGATTGGGTAATGCATTTTGAATCAGCTTTTCGCCTGTATGTGTTAAAGTGATTAATCGAGAACGACCATCATCACCACTTTTTGACATCGAGATTAAAGGCTCTGGCGCTGCCAGCATTCGTTTAACCATTACTGATACTGTCGCAGGTGTGACACCAATGCGCAAAGCAAGATCACTGGCACAGGTTTCACCTTCTGAAAACAATGACATCAATAAGGCAAACTTACCTTCAGAAACGCCGTAATCTTTATCTAATTGCGCATAGATATTAGCACGAATTAGATCGGCCGTTGTTATTAAGCTCAAAACCAGATCAACACCAGAAACATCAACGATGTCATCGTTAAATCTTTGCGCTCGAGCTAAGGTTTCACGTGAAGGCAGCTTTCTTGAATTGTAATTCAATTTTTATTACTCAATTTATTTAGTCGGCTAATTATACTGGTTTAGTTAAAATTGGCAATTATTTTAAGTGCGTTTTAGCAAGTTGATATTTAAATACTACTAAAGTAGTAATCCTTGAGGGTAATTATATTCTATGTACAGTTTCATACAATGTTATTAAATTAAAATTTTTTAGCAATTTAATTAAATTAAAATTGGAGTTATGTATGAGTAAAACCAACCTCGTTATTATTGGTAATGGGATGGTTGGGCATCGTTTTATTGAAGAGTTAATTGATAAAATGCAGCCCAATCAATTCAATATTACTATTTTTTGTGAAGAACCTCGTCTTGCCTATGATCGGGTACATCTTTCTTCTTATTTTTCTGGTCACACAGCAGAAGCGCTTTCTCTAGTTCGTGAAGGTTTATACGAAGAGAATAATATTAAAGTCTTACTTAATGAACGGGCTATTTTAATTAATCGTCAGCGTAAGGAGATTCATTCTCAACAAGGGCGAATTGTTGCTTATGATAAATTGATTATTGCGACAGGATCTTATCCTTGGGTACCACCGATTAAAGGTGCTAATGGTTCGGATTGTTTTGTTTATCGTACGATTGAAGATCTTGATGCTATTCAGGAATGTGCAAAGCGTTGTCAAAAAGGCGCTGTTGTAGGTGGTGGATTGCTTGGACTTGAGGCAGCTGGAGCTTTAAAAAACTTAGGTATGGAAACGCATGTGGTTGAGTTTGCTCCAGTGCTTATGGCCGAACAGTTGGATGTTCAGGGTGGAGAACAACTGCGTCGTAAAATTGAGGAGATGGGGGTAGGTGTTCACACCAGTAAAAATACTCAAGAAATTATTCATACACCTGCTGGGAAAATCATGCAATTTGCGGATGGCTCTGCACTTGAAGTCGATTTTATTGTTTTTTCAACTGGCATTAGAGCAAATGATAAATTAGCTCAAGAATGCGAGTTAGAAATCGGTCCTCGCGGGGGAATTGTTATTAATGATTATTGCCAAACTTCGGATCCTGATATTTATGCTATTGGTGAATGTGCTTGTTGGCAAAACAAGGTTTTTGGTTTAGTTGCACCGGGCTACAAAATGGCTCAGATAGCCTTAGCGCATTTAATGGGACAAACAGATAAATTTGAAGGCGCCGATATGAGCGCTAAGCTAAAGCTGATGGGAGTTGATGTCGGTAGCATTGGCGATGCTAAAGCAAAAACAATAGGGTGTCATAGTTATGTTTATTTAGATGAAACAACGCCAGTTTATAAAAAATTGGTTGTTTCGAATGATAATAAAAAACTCTTGGGTGCGGTATTGGTTGGCGATACGTCAGATTATAGTAATTTATTGCAATTAATGCTTAATGATATGGATCTACCTGAACATCCAGATACGCTGATACTGCCTGCACATGCAGGAGCAAAACCAGCTATGGGTGTTGATGCGCTTCCCGATTCAGCACAGATTTGCTCTTGTTTTGATGTGACTAAAGAAAAAATTGTTAATGCCATTAATGCTGGTTGTCATACGGTTGCAGCAATAAAAGCTGAAACTAAAGCTGGGACTGGGTGTGGAGGCTGCATTCCACTTGTTACACAAATTCTTAATTTAGAGTTAGCTAAACAAGGCATTGAGGTCAGCCATGCATTATGCGGACATTTTAAATACTCTCGTCAGGAGTTATATCATCTTATCCGTGTTGAGGGCCTAACGTCTTTTGAGCAAGTGATTAAAAAACATGGTAAAGGTTATGGCTGTGAAATTTGTAAACCTACCGTCGGATCTTTATTAGCTTCATGTTGGAATGATTATATTCTTAAAGATAATTTGATTCCTCTACAAGATAGTAATGATATTTTCTTAGGTAATATTCAAAAAAATGGTACTTATTCGATAATTCCGCGTAGTGCTGGTGGTGAAATTACTCCAGAAGGATTAATTGCTGTTGGTCAAATAGCTAAAAAATATCAGCTCTATTCTAAAATTACTGGTTCACAGCGCATTGGCTTATTTGGAGCACAAAAAGACGATCTTCCTGCTATTTGGAAGGAGCTTATTGAGGCTGGTTTTGAGAGTGGTCATGCTTATGCCAAAGCATTAAGAATGGCAAAAACCTGTGTAGGTAGTACTTGGTGTCGATTCGGTGTCGGAGATAGTGTTGGTTTGGGCGTTGAGCTAGAAAACCGTTATAAAGGCATTCGTGCACCACATAAATTTAAACTAGGCGTATCAGGTTGTACGCGTGAATGTGCCGAAGCTCAAGGTAAAGATATTGGTGTTATTGCTACTGAAAAGGGATGGAATCTTTATGTGTGTGGTAATGGTGGTATGAAGCCTCGTCATGCTGATTTACTTGCTGCTGATCTCGATAAAAATACACTAATTCGATATATTGATCGTTTCCTTATGTTTTATATTCGTACCGCAGATAAATTACAACGGACGTCAGTCTGGCTTGAAAATTTAGATGGCGGTATTGATTATTTACGTAGTGTTATTATTGACGATAAATTAGGCATAAATGCTGAGTTAGAAAGTGAAATGACACGCTTACGTAAATTAATGGTATGTGAATGGAAGGAAGCTGTTGAAAATACAGAAGGTCAAATTCGATTTTCTCATTTTATTAATAGTAACAAACGTGATGAGAATGTCCAAATCGTACCTGAGCGTGCTCAGCATCGCCCAGCAACAGCAGAAGAACGTAAAGTAATGTTAGGGGAATAATATGAGTCAATGGATAACTATTTGTAAACTTGATGAGATTTTACCTGGCACAGGAGTTTGTGCACTTGTTGGTAATGATCATGTGGCTATTTTTCGCCCTTATAATAATGCTGAGCTTTATGCGATTAGTAATATTGATCCATTTGCTAAGGCAAGTGTTTTATCCCGAGGCATTATAGCAGAACATGAAAATGAGTTATGGGTGGCAAGTCCGCTTAAAAAGCAACGCTTTCGTTTAAAAGATGGTTATTGTTTGGAAGATGAACAATATTCAATCCCTCATTATGAAGTAGATGTTAATGACGATGGGATCGTACAAGTAAAGTCGCGCTAAATGTATTTTTAAAAGGATAAATTAATTATGTATACAGAGACAATTAATAAATGTGCAGCAAATGCTGCGCGTATTGTTCGTTTGGCAAAAACGAACCCATTTGGTTTTTGGCTAAGTTCTGCTATGGCTGGGGCTTATGTAGGAATAGGTATTATTTTGATTTTTACTTTAGGAAACCTTGTTGAACCATCAATAAGACCTTTACTTATGGGAGCAACGTTTGGTATTGCTTTAACATTGGTTGTAATTGCTGGCTCTGAATTATTTACAGGGCATACCATGTTTTTAACCCTAGGAGTAAAATGCAAAAAAATTACTCATACCCAAATGTGGACAGTATTGCCACAAACATGGTTAGGAAATTTATTAGGTTCAATTTTTGTTGCTGCATTGTATTTTTATGCTTCAACACCTCTATTATCAACGGATACTAGTTTGGTTCATGCAGCGGCTTTAGCAAAAACATCTGCTTCAGCTTCGGCATTATTTTTTAGAGGTATTTTATGTAACTGGTTAGTTTGTTTAGCGATTTGGATGGCTAATCGAGTTGAAGGTTCGGCAAAGTTTATCGCTATTTGGTGGTGTTTGTTAGCATTTATTGCTTGTGGTTATGAACACTCCGTCGCGAACATGACACTTTTTTCACTTTCATGGTTTGGTCATCATAGCGATGCTTACACATTAGCTGGAATTGGTCATAATCTATTATGGGTTTCATTAGGAAATCTTGTTTCTGGTGCATTATTTATGGGACTGGGATACTGGTATTCAACCCCCAAAGAAGATCGACCTTAATAGCTGTTTAATTTAGTAAGTGTGGTTAAAATAACCAATATAAGGGGGAAAGCATGGTAAGCAATCCCCCAAAGACGTTAAATTAATTAGGATTATATTTGGTTTTAATCATAATTAGTGATAAAAAAATAACGAAGCAATTAACAATAGGATAATTAATAAATTTCTATTATTAGAGGTTAGTTGTTAATAAATTTTTAAACAGATAATGTTTTATTTTGAGGTGTTATGGATTATTTCCCCTTATTTTGTAAGCTAGAAAACCGTGATTGCTTATTAGTCGGTGGCGGTGAAGTTGCTGAACGTAAAGCTCGATTATTACTTGAAGCTGGTGCCCGCTTAACTGTCAATGCGCATGAATTTAACGAGCAATTCATATGCTGGAATGAACAAAAACAACTAGTTTTAGTTCAAGGGGAGTTTAATGCTGAATTACTGGATGATAAATGGTTAGTTATTGCGGCAACAGACTGTCAGGAAACTAATCAAAGAGTGAGTATTGAGACGGAAAAAAGGCGTATTTTTTGTAATGTGGTTGATTCTCCAAAAGATGCGAGTTTTATTATGCCCTCAATTATTGATCGTTCCCCTATTATGGTTGCTGTCTCTTCAGAAGGGCATGCTCCTGTTTTGGCTCGATTATTGCGTGAAAAACTAGAGTCCATTTTACCTCAACATTTAGGCAAATTAGCTAAATATGCCGGTTATTTACGTAATAAAGTTAAAACAACCTATCAAACAGTGACGGAACGTCGTCGTTTTTGGGAAAGGCTATTTTCTCATGATAGGTTAGCTCAAGCGATTGCTAATAGCGATTCAGATCATGTTGAAAAACTCACCAATGAGCTATTTGATACATCACTTGATTCCCGTGGTGAGGTTGTGTTAGTTGGTGCTGGCCCAGGTGATGCGGGCTTGTTGACTTTAAAGGGATTACAGCAAATCCAACAAGCAGATATTATTGTCTATGATAGATTAGTATCGGATGAAATTATGAATCTAACTCGTCGCGATGCTCAACGTATTTTTGTTGGTAAACGAGCAGGTTTTCATTGTGTACCTCAAGAACAAATAAATCAGATTCTTTTACAACAAGCTAAAAAAGGTAAGCGTGTTGTACGTTTAAAAGGTGGAGATCCTTTTATTTTTGGTCGAGGTGGTGAAGAGCTCGAAACATTATTTAACGCCGATATTCCATTTTCTGTAGTACCAGGAATTACAGCAGCTTCAGGTTGTTCTGCATATAGTGGGATCCCATTAACGCATCGAGATTATGCTCATAGCGTACGTTTAATTACTGGTCATTTGAAAGATGGTAGTCACCTTGACTGGAAGAGTTTAGCCGCTGAAAAGCAAACATTAGTTTTTTATATGGGATTATCTCAAGCCAGTAACATCGAAAAACAATTAATTAAATACGGTATGAATGCAAATACGCCAATTGTAATTGTTGAAGAAGGCACAACAACGAAACAAAAAGTAATATCGGGCCAGTTATGCGATTTAGCACAATTATCTTTGCAAGCCTGTAGTCCTAGTTTAATTATTATTGGGCCTGTTGTTGCATTACGGGAAAAACTAAATTGGTTTTCTGAGTGTTAGTGGGTGCTAAAGGTTTGATCTGTCCATGTTTTAATGGAGCCTTTTTAATGTGTAATAGAGTTTAATATAAGCATAAAATACGATTAACACTTCATAGTATAATGTGACTCTAAGCCTAGGGAGATCGCAAATACGCACTATTGCAGTTAGATAGTAAAAGCGCTTTTTTCTAAAATAAAGAACAAAATTCGCTACTAACAAAATGAAACACCGTCCAGTAAGTGTTTCATTTTAATTTAAAACGAAAAAATAAAATCAATTATCTATCTGAGGATTTTTTATAAAAACTTTCTTGTTTTGGCGGTGTTATTTTAGGAAAGCGTTACTGTTTTAATTGTTCAATAAGAAGATACGTTATAAAAATCACTTTGCTCATAGTCAAAAAATAAAGCCTATGCTAGACTGAACCAAACTCTGAAGCTTTTTTTCCTAAGTGATATTTTCATATGGTGGATTAGCCGCGGTATAACGCAGAAATGGTTATGCTTCCCGATTTGGATAAGGTGTTTAATGTATATATGCAATTAGTTGATAATTATCAGCGTCGATTTCAATATCTACGTTTGTCGATTACCGAGCTGTGTAATTTTCAGTGTCAGTACTGTTTACCAAGTGGTTATCAGCCTAACAAGGAACATAAATTTTTGTCGCTCAGTGAGATTAATCATGTTGTGGCAACATTTACTGAACTTGGTGTGCGTAAAATTCGGTTAACGGGTGGTGAACCCACTTTGCGTCGCGATTTTATTGATATCTTATCGCTCATATCTTCCTATCCCAGCGTGAAAGAACTCGCTATTACGACCAATGGTTCGCGTTTATTAAAAAATATTCACCATTGGCATCAAGCTGGTTTAAATGCGATTAATATTAGTATTGATAGTTTTACTCCCCATTTATTTAAATTAATTACTGGTCAAGATAAGCTTAAAGAATTACTGCAGTGTGTTGATAAATCGTTAGAAGTAGGTATAAAAAAAGTCAAAATTAACACTGTTTTGATGAAAAATATGAATGATAATTTAAATGATTATTTGTTATGGATTAAAGATATTCCAGTAGAGTTGCGCTTTATTGAACTTATGGAAACAGGCGAAAGCAACGATACATTCAATCGTTATCACTTGTCTGGTAGTTTTATTGAAACACAATTAATTGCGCAGGGGTGGGAGTTACAACCCAAAAAACCATTATCAGGTCCTGCTAAGATTTATGTGCACAGCGACTATCAAGGAAAAATTGGTTTGATTATGCCCTATTCAAAAGATTTTTGTAAAAGTTGCAATCGATTACGTGTATCATCTATCGGTAAATTACATTACTGCCTATTTGGTGATGCGGCGGTTGATTTACGTGATTTGTTGGAAAGCTCAGAACAGAAACAACAATTAAAAGCAAGAATTCTTGCTTCATTAATGATTAAACCAGAAAAGCATTTGTTACATAATCATCGTGTAGGGCTCACCCCTAATTTATCTTATATCGGTGGATAATTGGCTGTTTTGTTTTGGGACATTGTCAATTTGCCAATGTTGTATAGCCCAATCTAGTAACTGTTTTTGAGTGGCGTCTTGCCAATCTTCTGGCACATATTGTCCTAGAAACTGTAAAGCCTGGACGGTTAACGCTTTAAAATTGTTTAAATCAATCGGGCTAGCATGATTTTGTTTTGATAGTTTATTGCCATTTTTATCTAATACTAGTGGTAAATGGCTGTAACCTGGCACAGAAAAACCAAGCAGTTGATATAGTGAGATTTGTTTTGCAGTAACAGGTAAAAGATCCGCGCCACGAACAATTTCGGTAATTCCTTGTTCATGATCGTCTAAAACTACCACTAAGTTATAGGCAAATAAGCCGTCTTTGCGGTGAATAATAAAATCTTCTTGCGCACTTGCTTTTTCAACTGTTTGTAAGCCACGAATCTGATCTTTAAATTGAAAAATAGGATGATTTTGTTTTAAACGTATAGCAACTTGTTGCTTATTATTGATAGATAAATGTCGTTCACGACAAAAGTTATCGTAAATACCATTTGTTAGGTTTTGAATTCGTTGTCTAGTACAGTCACAATAATAGGCTTGTTGTTTATCTATTAGTGTTTTTAAAACAGTGCGGTAACGCTCACTGCAAGATGATTGATACAAGACTGTATCATCCCAATATAAATTAAGCGCTTCAAGCGTTTTTAATATAAGTGATGATGCCCCTTTGACTTCTCGTGGTGGGTCGATATCTTCGATACGGACAAGCCATTTACCACGACAAGATTTAGCTTGGAGATAACTACCAAGAGCCGTTACCAACGAACCGAAATGTAATGGTCCAGATGGCGAAGGGGCAAAACGACCGATATAATGCATAGGTCTGATTTGGAATGATAGATAAAACTGGGATCACATACCCATTTGTTTTTCGCGAAGTTCAGCAAGCGTTTTACAATCAATACATAAATCGGCTGTTGGTCTTGCTTCTAAACGGCGAATTCCAATTTCAACACCACAAGATTCACAATAACCAAAATCGTCTGATTCGATTTTCTTTAACGTTTTTTCAATTTTTTTGATGAGTCTTCTTTCTCTATCTCGAGCACGTAATTCAAGGCTGAATTCTTCTTCTTGTGTTGCTCGGTCAGCCGGATCTGGAAAGTTCGCTGCTTCATCTTGCATATGTGTAACTGTTTTTCCCATTTCACCTTGTAGCTGTGTTAGCCAAGCTTCTAAAATAAGTTTGAAATGTTTCAATTGCTTAGGGTTCATGTACTCCTCGTTTTTTGCCTCTTTATAAGGCTCAAGCCCAGCAATTGAAAGCAGGCTAAGAGAAGATGTATTTACTTTTTGTTCCTTTTTCACTGCAATCCCCTTAAGTAAAGATTATTTGAAAGCGCTAAACTATAGCAATAATTCAGCCTTTGGCAAATTTTTTTTATCATTTTTATAATTAAAAAATAAAAAAATAGTACAACTATATGTTATTAATAAAGATAATTAATTATTCCACTTTTTTAATCCATTTTCAGGGCATTTAGCTACTAAATCGTACAATTTGTCGTTATCGGGGAAAATAAGTTCAGGACTGATATCAAATAGTGGATAGAGGACAAATTCTCTATTTTTCATATGATAATGAGGGATAGTAAGTCTTTCATTATTAATGACTAAGTCATCATAAAGTAAAATATCTAAATCTAGGGTTCTAGCGCCCCAACGATTATCTTTGCGTACGCGTCCTTGTGCTTTTTCAATAGCTTGTAGTTCATCAAGCAATGCTATAGGCGATAAGCTTGTCGTCAGTTTAATTACTGCATTAAGATAATCATTTTGATCTTGTGGCCCTAAGGGCTTACTTCGGTAAAATGGTGAAATATCTACCACTTTTGTGCTAGGTAAACAGCGTAATGATTCAATAGCACGATTAGCTTGTGCAAACGGATCTTCAAGGTTGCTCCCTAAAGCAACATAACAAATTGACATAATTAGACTTATTTTTTTGTGATATTAAATATAATTGAATGGCAATATCTTAGCACATAAAAACAATTGCCAAGAATGATTATATAAATAGATTCATGCTTATGACTTTGTGTTATAAAAATATAACCATATAATCTTTAACTTTTTATCTATTTTTCATTATGTTACCTATGGTAAAGCAAATTATTTTATTAAATGGTTATTTTTATTAGTTATTGTATTTATTGAGAATATAAAATGAATTCAGGTCAACAATTAAGTTTTTTAATAAAAAATACTTCAATAATCAGTGATCCTCAAGTTATTGATTGTGCTATCAAGGGGATAACCGATTATTTTGCCTGTAGTTTACAAGCTTGTCAGGAAGATGATGTTCATAAATTACTAGCATGGATAGCAGATGAGGGTGGAAATACTAGAGCTTTGCTGATTGGTCAAAAAAAGTTAGCTACGGCAAGGCAAGCAGCACTTTTTAATGGCTTCCAAGCGCATTGTTTAGATTATGATGATGTACATTCAGATGTTAGAGGCCACCCCTCAGCCGTTATTTTATCCGCTCTTATTGCTAGTGTTCGATTAGATAGTATTGAACAAAAGGTTGATAGTCGGCGTTTTTTAACGGCTTATGTTATTGGTATCGAAGTGATGGCTTTGTTGGGTAAAAGTGTTAATCCACAGCATTATGAAAAAGGTTGGCATGCAACTATTACTTTGGGTGGAATTGCTGCCACTGCTGCTATTTGTTATCTCTATGATGAACCTTTTTTATCACAGGCATTAACATTAGCAGCTACACAAGCATCAGGAATGCGTTTGTTAATGGGTACTCCGATCAAATTTTTACATGCAGGACTAGCAGCACAGCATGCTGTACAATCTGTTGAATGGTTAAGAGCTGGTATACATGCCGATCAAGATTTTTTAGATGATAAATTAGGTTTTTTGGCTATTTATGGGCAAGGTAATACACATTTTGATTTAAGTCATTGGGGTAAAACTTGGAAGATTGTGGATCCCGGATTATGGTTTAAAAATTATTCTTATTGTTCAGCTGCTGCTTATATTGCTGATGCGGGTCAATTACTTTACCAAAATCTTAGCTTTGAATTTGATAATATTAATAATATTGTTATTTATTTTGCACCGCCAAATAGTGATGCTGCACTGATATATAAAACCCCTTCATTGGCGCAGCAAGGACGTTTTTCGGCTGAATATGTTTTAGCATTAACTCTTTTAGGATTGCCACTTGGTTTTGAGCAGTTTTCATCACAACCTATTTCAAATGCAATAAAACAATTAATGCAGAAGATGAAACGAAGTTATCAAACGCATCTTACGCTACATCCAGAAGCTTATAATGGGCGTTATGTAATTATTGATATTTTTCTTAAAAATGGTAAAAAGATAAGTCAGCGTATTGATATTCCCAAAGGTTCTCCTAAAAACCCATATAGCCAAACTGAAATGTCGTTAAAATTGCATTCAGCGATTAAAGATCAAGCTAAAGCAGAGCAATTATTAACAGATATTCATAAACTAGCAAAAGGTTTAGATATTCGTCAATTTCTATTATCTTATTTATTTACTCTTTAAATGTTAAATTATTATCATTAGTTAGTATAGTTTTTAACTAAATTTCAAAATCAATTTCGTCAGTTAGCTGGCGTAAAAATCGTTGCGTAATTTCATTTTGAGGATTATCGATGACTGATTTTGCTGATCCCTCTTCGATAATCATTCCTTCAGCCATAAAGATAATTCTATCTGCAACGTACTTAGCAAACTCCATTTCATGCGTTACTATAATCATAGTAATACGTTCTTTTGCTAGCTGTAGCATGACTTGCAATACTTCGTGTACTCGCTCAGGATCGAGTGCAGAAGTCGGTTCATCAAATAATAATACATTTGGTTTAACAGCTAAAGCTCTTGCAATTGCAACACGTTGTTGTTGACCACCCGATAAAGTGATGGGATATTGTGTTGCGTATGGCAACATACCGACTCGTTCTAATAATGATAATCCTTGTTGTTTTGCTTTGGTTTTATCCATTTTTTGACCAACAATTAATGGATAAGTTATATTTTCTAATGCTGTTTTATTTTTAAATAAATTATAGTGTTGAAAAACCATAGCGGACTGTTTTCGTAAGTTGCTTTCTTCTTTAATACTATAATGCTTACTATTAAGTGATACAGTTCCTATTTTGATAGTGCCTGTATTTGGTTTTTCTAGTAAATTTAAACAACGTAACAGAGTTGATTTTCCTGAGCCTGATGGGCCAATAATGGCAACAACTTCACCTTGTTTTATATTTAAGTTGATGTCTTTTAATACTTCATTATTTGCAAAACGTTTAGATAAATGCGAAACAGAAATCATAACCTTACTCCTTAACGATGATAAGGTATACTGAGCTTTTGCTCTAATTGTTTTTGTATCCAAGAATAGGCAACAACAGTTAGCCAGTAAACAATACCTACAGCTAGATAGGTTTCGAAGTAGAGGAATGAGTTAGCAGTTAACATTTTCCCCGATGCTAATAGTTCTTGCACGCCAACAAAAAAGGCAACAGACGAATCTTTAAGTAATGAAATGAACATATTGCCGGCGTTTGGTAGAGCATTGACCATAGCTTGTGGTAGTATAATACCTCGATAAACTTGTATTTTACTTAAACCAACGGTTATTCCTGCCTCTTTCTGCCCCTGATCAACGGACTTTAAACTTGCTCGGAAAATTTCAGCTAAATAGGACGAATATTTTAAACTGAAGCAGATAATGGCTGCTGTTGTAGCGCCCATTTGTTTTAAAACAGGAAAAATTTGTGGTAATCCATAATAAATAATAAACAGTAAAACAACAGAAGGTATTCCTCGAAACAGTGAAATAAACAGTGCAAAAAACGAATCGATAATGATTATTTTATTGCTACGTAATAGTGCAATCGCAAGTCCAAATATAATGGCAAACATAATCGATATGATGGTAATAAAAAGTGTAACAGGCAGATAAGGTAATATCTGCGGAAATACACTTAAAAAATAGTTTACATTAAAATTCATAGGGTAATATCTTCACCAAAATATTTAATTGCAAGGTTTTTCAATGTGCCATTGGTGCGTAACTTTTCGATGGCTTGATTGAATTTTTCACGTAGTGCTTGGCCTTTTTCATCTTTACTAAATGGAAAAGCAACGTGCTCAATAGTAATTGGCTCACCCACTAATTTAAACGGTAGGTTTTTACGCTTAATTTCAGCCAGTAATATTGGCTTAGAATTGACATAACCATCAACTCGTCGATACTCCGTGTCATACATTGCACCATCTCGTGTTTCATAGGTCTTGATTGTTATTTCGTTGTTAGGAAAGGCTTTTTTTAGATTGTTTATATGATTTGAGCCTAGCACACCAGCAATGGTTTTACCTTTAAAATCAGATAATTGCTTAATATCGTTGTTATCTTTGTGGGTAACAACTTGGCTACCGTAAAGGCTATAGGTATTGGAAAAATCATATTTGGCTTGACGAGCATCTGTAACCGCAACTGCATTGGCAATAGTATCTAAACGCCCTGAATCAAATTGCCCCATTAAGCCACCAAATTCAGCAATGATCCATTCGACTTTATAGCCTAATTCGTTAGCAATTGCTTCAGTAACTTCAACATCAAATCCGACTAAATTGCCATCTTGTTTATAACCGTTTGGATAGCTTTGTCCTGTGGAGCCCACTTTAATGACATTTTGCTCTGTTACTTGGTGATTGGATTTATTATCACAACCAATTAAGGCTAGGCTAGTTAATAAAAGAGCGGACAGTAACTTGCTTATTTTTTTCATTGTTTATTACTCCTTTTTTTCCATTCGGTATAGTTTTTATGATTTAAGATTTTTTC
Organism: Gilliamella sp. ESL0232; assembly: GCF_013346885.1. NCBI lineage: Bacteria > Pseudomonadati > Pseudomonadota > Gammaproteobacteria > Orbales > Orbaceae > Gilliamella > Gilliamella sp. ESL0232. Next base: position 103,070 of record NZ_JAAEDW010000005.1, read on the forward strand.
AAAATAAAGTGTGGTATGATCGAGTGTTAAATTAGCTTGCCCTATTTTTTTATAGCCTCTATTAATATAAGTTTGGGCAAGCCATGGATGATTTGCAGCAGTGCCTAACGTGACAGCAGGTAATTTTAGTTGGTTAATTAGAATTTGCTGTTCAACAAAATCCCATAATGCATTACCATAACCTTTGCCTTTATATTGTGGCGCTGTTGCAAACCAACCTAAATGCGGTAACCCATAAGGTCCTGGGTTATTACCCCATGGAAAGCGAATACTTAAGGTTGATAGTAGATCACCTTCTTTTTCAAATAGATACACGGCATTGGAATTAATATGGTCAGCAATTTGCGATTGCGTGACTGTTGCTGCGACAAAATGGATGCCTAATTGAGTGGTGGATTGATAAGCATTATGCAATAGCGCCTGATAAGCAGGAATGTCTTTATGAGTGATTAAGCGAAAGCTCATGCTAATACTCCACACTGTTCAGCATATTGAATAACTTGTGCTACTTTTTCAGGTGCAGAGCCAATATAGCTAATTGGATCTAACCAAGCATCAAGTTCGGATTCGGTGAATTCTTTATTTAAACGTGGATCTTCTAATAATATATCTTTAAATGGTCGATTTTGTTCAAATGCTTTCATGGCGCTTTGGTAAACTAAATTATGTGCAGTTTGTTTGCCTAATCGTTTGCCGATTTCAAACATCACTTTTTCAGATAGTAGTAAACCATTTTGTAGTGATAAATTGATCAACATTTTTTCTGCATTGATTTTAAGTCCTTTAAGTACGGCAAGGGCTGTCTGTAATTGTGCTGAAATATAAAGGTTAATTTCTGGTAGTGCGATCCATTCGGCTCGCCAACTCATGGCATCGCGTTCATGTTCAACTTTCATTGATTCGTGAATTAATGCGACACTTTTTAAAAGTGGAGCTGTCAAACTGGCTAAACCTTCTAATGCCGCTGGGTTGCGTTTATGCGGCATGGTAGTTGAACCTATTTTTCCTTCCGAGAACGGTTCTTCAACTTCGTTAATTTCGGTACGCATTAAGTTGTAAAATTCATTGCCCATTTTACCTAATGTGCCACTAATTAGCGCAATGACTGATGCATATTCAGAAAAACGGTCACGAGCTGCTTGCCAACCGATATTAGGGGTATTTAGTCCCAGTATTGTTAAAGCACGCGTTTCAACTTGTGGTCCTAACTTGCCCATTGAGGCATAAGTACAAATTGCACCACTAATATTACCGACTAATACTCGCTGTTTGATTTCACTTAAACGTTGTAAGTGCCGAATAAATTCATCTAACCATACGGCAAGTTTAAAACCAAAGGTTGTAGGGAGTGCTTGCATGCCATGGGTTCGTCCAACCATGGGTAAATACTGATACTTTTTAGCTAAACGTTTTAGTTCTAGTGCCACTAGTTTGCTATCGCGTTCAATTACAGTAAAAGATTGTTTTAATTGTAAAACAGTTGCAGTATCGACGATATCTTGTGTAGTTGCGCCGTAATGAATATATTGACCCGCATCACCGACTTGTTTTTGCAGTGCATTAATTGTTGACATTAACGAATGTTTGGCTTTAGCTGCTTCTTCGGCAATTTGTTCAATTGATAATTTAGATGCATCGGCTTTGGATATGATTGAATTGGCTGCTTCAATTGGAATAACGCCTAACTCGCCTTCCGCTTTAGCTAAAGCAACTTCGACATCGACCTGTTTTTGCAAGCGATTTGTCTCTGACCAAATTGCTCTCATTTCGTTAGTACCAAAGTTATTGCCCAAAATTAAAAAATCTAAAATATGTGACGCCACCAAACTATCCTCAATAATTGTTACTATCTTACTTAATAATTATTAGTAATTATTGCAGTATCGTCTAATAATCTGTTTTTCTATTGATATAACCAAATGGAATAAAATACTAATGAGAAGGGGGGAGGTGTAAGTAATCATTAGGATAATTTTTGATTAATAAGGATATGTATGCCAAAGCTAAACCTGTTTTTTATAGTAAAAAACATATTAATTTAAAGGGGGGAAGTAAATAGAAACACCCTTTATTTGAGCGCTTCTATTGTTATGACTGTTTATTATTAAAATTTCTATAGTACTTCAACAATTGATTCGCAAAGTCTGGACATGTTATCTAATGTCATACCAGCCACGTTGATACGTCCTGAGTTTACGATGTAGATGCCATAATCATTACGCAATTTTAGCACTTGTTCTTCGTTCAAGCCACTGAACGAAAACATGCCATTTTGTTTGGCAATAAAACTAAAATCTTGATTTGCACCTTTGTCTTGTAAGGTTTTTACAAATAGTTGTCGCATGCGGTGAATACGTTGACGCATACTTGTTAATTCATCGATCCACTCTTCTTTTAATTCTTCATTGTTTAATATATAAGAGACGATTTTAGCACCATGGGCAGGAGGGTTTGAGTAATTAGCTCGAATAATTGTTTTGACTTGACTAAAGGCTCGATCGGCAATTTCAGCATTTGCCGCAATTAATGTAAATGCTCCCACTCGTTCGTTATATAAACCGAAATTTTTAGAGTATGAACTTGCAATAAGTAGTTCTGGATGATTATTGGCAAATAACCGTAACCCATAAACGTCTTCTTCTATACCTTGTCCAAAGCCTTGATAAGCTAAATCAAACAGCGGTAACCAACCATTTTTTAAGGCAAGATCCGATATAGCTTGCCATTGTTCTGGGGTTGGATCGATACCCGTTGGGTTATGACAGCATCCATGGAATAATACCGCTTCGCCAGCGGTAACTTGGTTTAAGCTACTCATCATGGCATCAAAATCAAGAGTGTGCGTTTGTGCACTGTAATAATGGTATTCGCGTACTTCAAGGCCTGCCATTTGGAATACACTACGATGATTTGGCCAAGTTGGATTACTAACCCAAACTCGTTTTATTTTGGTTCGACGAGCTAAAAAGTCTGCCATAATGCGTAAAGCCCCTGTTCCTCCAGGTGCTTGTGCAGTTTTTGCTCGTTCATTTTCACTACCAAAAAGCAAAGTTTGCGTTGCAATATTGAAGGATTTGAGGCCGTCAATAGGAAAGTAACTTTTTGTGGTTTCGTCATTTAGTAACAAATGCCCTGCTTTTCTGACACTTTCTAAAATAGGGGTTTTGGTCGTTTCATCTTTATAAATACCGACACTTAAATTAATTTTATTGGTGCGTTCATCTTTATTATAAAGGTCTGCTAGCCCTAAAATGGGATCGGCTGGTGCTGCTGTCAAATTTTCAAACATAATCCACCTATTTAATTGATTATTATTACTGCATTATATACACATTATTTTGTAAGTTACAATTTCAAATAGGTATACGATAAAATAGATTTTTGTAAAATTTTTAACGTTCTTATAGTTACTGAAAAACTGTAAGTTGATTAAAAAATGAAATCAAATCATTAGTTAATGTCGTTAGTTCTCCTGTAATTAAGTCCTCTTTTACTATTTCGCCCGTTAAATTGTTTAATGAAATTATTTTTGTGCTGTCATCTGTCGTAGCTATAAAAATGGTTGCTGTTCGTTTTAATCTTTTTTGTTGGGATAAATGAGCTATTAAATTTTGTTCTAAAGTTGAAAAGTCATCATCGTTCCATGCTTGAATTAAGGTTAAATGTGTGTCGGTAAATTTAGCCGTCATATTGCCAGCATATTGTGTACCATAAAAAATGTGAGCAGAGGGATGTAAAATGATACCAATAACTTGTTCAACAATCGAGAGATCTCTTGGTGGTTCTAATAAAAATGGTTGCCAAAATACCGTGAGATGGTCAGTTTTTAAAATACAAGGCGAGGGGATGGCATGTAGTTCTTCGCTTTGTGGTGCGTATTTGAATTGCTCAATCCAACGAGTAGTAAAATTAAGTAAGGCAGTTTTATTGGCAGAGTTCATAAACAGATATATCTCATATTTAAATTATAATGTCATTTTATTGTAATTATACTGATTAGGATTCGTTATGCATAATTGCATCGGTGTTTTATTTTTAGTTAATGGGATAATTAGTAAGAAAAAATTTTGTAAAAAAGTTTCAGGTAACTATGTGTTTCAGTAAAAAATTTAAGCAAATTAAATAAGTTATTTATTGTGTGATTAAAGCAAGTTGAATATAGCTAAAAATGAATTCTTAACTGTTTGTAAAACAGCCAGTTTAATTTGCTTGCTATCCTTGACTGAAACGTTAATAATAGTGACGGATAATTTTATCCTTGTAATGCAGCAATGGCGTTAGACATTACAGTTTTTCAAAATAAAATAGCGTAAGTAGAATCATTATAATTAGATAATATGTTTATTTTAAACAATTGCATAAAGATTTAGTTTATTTGCTAAAGCCGTTAAGAAACATAGGTTTGCAAATTAGCCATATTAATAGTGTCAATAAATTATACAATTAGGTTTTTTTAAATATTTAGTGCTTTTTAATTTAGCATGTTACTTAATGTATGATATTGATGTTGTGTAAGCGGTATCAGGTTCACATAAAATAATAACAAAAATAACATAAATAAAATAATGAATGCTGTATACCAATATTTAGTTAAGTACCATTATTCATCATTGTTAAAATAATCACTTATCAATAATAAGATTCTACCTACTGTTAATTAAGATTAATCAAGAGTGTAGAATAATGAAAAGAATGCTAATCAATGCAACCCAGCAAGAAGAGCTGCGAGTTGCGCTTGTTGATGGTCAACGATTGTATGATTTAGATATCGAAAGCCTTGGACATGAACAAAAAAAAGCGAATATTTATAAAGGTAAAATCACTAAAATCAATCCAAGTTTAGAAGCTGCTTTTGTTTCGTATGGTGGTGAGCGTGATGGTTTTTTACCTTTAAAAGAGATTGCTGAAAGCTATTTCCCATCTAATATTTCTGGTCGTCGTAGTATTAAACATCTACAGGAAGGTCAAGAAGTCCTTATCCAAATTGAAAAAGAGATTCGTGGCAAAAAAGGTGCGGCTTTAACCACCTATATTAGTTTAGCTGGTAGCTACTTGGTGTTGATGCCTAATGATCCTCGTGCTGGCGGTGTTTCGCGCCGTATAGAAGGTGAAGAAAGAGCAGATCTTAAGCGTATTATTGATGCAATTGAAAAGCCAAAAGGCATGGGTGTTATAGCTCGGACGGCGGGTGTTGGTAAAAGCCAAGAGGAGTTGCAACAAGATTTAGATGCATTAGTTAACTATTGGACAGCAATTCAAAACGAAGCCAAAAAACATCCTGCACCAAGCTTGATTCATAAAGAAAGTGATATCATTACTCGTGCGTTTCGTGATTATTTGCGTGATGATGTTGGTGATATTTTAATTGATAATCCTAAAGTACTTGAGATTGCTAAAAAACGTTTAGCTGATTTGGGACGAGTTGAGTATATCGGTCGCTTAAAGCTTTATGAGGGTGATGTGCCATTATTTAATCATTTCCAAATTGAGGGGCAGATTGAATCGGCATTTCAGCGAGAAGTTCGCTTACCTTCTGGTGGTTCAATTGTTATTGATGCCACAGAAGCGCTTACAGCAATCGATATTAACTCGGCTAAATCCATTCGTGGTAGTGATATTGAAGAAACAGCATTTAATACTAACCTTGAGGCAGCCGAAGAAATAGCTCGTCAACTACGTTTACGCGATTTAGGTGGTTTGATTGTTATCGATTTTATTGATATGACACCAGTCCGTAATCAACGTGAGGTAGAAAACCGCTTAAAAGAAGCGATGAAAACCGATCGTGCACGAATTCAAACTACGCGAATTTCACGCTTTGGTTTACTTGAAATGTCGCGCCAACGTTTAAGCCCTTCATTACGCGAAGCAACGCATCACATTTGCCCTCGTTGTCAAGGTACAGGCACAGTTAGGGACAATAATTCATTGTCTTTATCTATTCTTCGATTGATTCAAGAAGAAGCAATGAAAGATAATACAGTACAAATCGATGTCATTGTTCCTGTGCCAATAGCGAGCTACTTACTCAACGAAAAACGTCGTGCTATCACCAATATTGAAAGTATGCATCCTGATGTCAAAATTGTGATTGCTGGCGATGAAGAGATGGAAACACCATTGTATAAGGTGATTCGTAAGCGTAGAGGCGAAGAAACAGATGTACTGAGTTATAATCTTCCAAAATTGATTCGTGAACTTGAGGAAGAGGAAGAAGAGCAACAAGCTGTTGAAGTTATTGTTGAACAAGCTGTATTATCTGGACCTAAAGTTGAAGCTTGTGCAACACCAAAAGAAAAGGTAGAGTCAAAAACTATAAAATCAGGCGGTCTGTTTAGTGGATTATTTGGTAAATTACGTAAACTGTTTGTTACTGAAAAAGTAGAACCACAGCCAGAAGTTAAAACAAGACCGACTAAAAGACGGGATAATCAACGTTCAAACAATCGACGTCAACGTAATCACCGAAATAACAATGCTGCTAATAATGGTAATTTTGTTGCAGCAGGCAATATTGACGAGGTTAAAGAATCAAGTCGAAATAATAATCGCAGAGCTAAACAAAATAGTAATTCAAATGCTAATTTGTCAGACTCTGAAAACAATCTTAAGGCAGATAGAGTTGTCGAGGAAGTGGTACAACCAAAACTGCGTGAGGCTAAGCCAAGACGCCAACAACGAGCATTAACTAAAGGTGTTCGTGTGAAAAATAGTAATACTACTGCCACGGTGCAGACTGAACAAGAACGAGTAATTATCCCTTCTTTATTATTACCTGTTATTGTCTCAGAATCAGCTGAGGGCAATATTGTATCGGAAATTCAACCGAAACGTCAGCGTCGTACTTCAAGACATTTACGAATGAATGGCCAACGTAATAAACGCCGTGTTCGTAATGTAGAACTAAAACAGTCTCCAATACCATTGCCGTTTGCTGCAGCATCATTGGAATTAGCTTTAGGTCGTGTTGTTGTTGATTACAGTCAAATAGCTAATTATGAACCACATAATGTGGTACCTGTCATTCCATCGCTTTTACTTCCTGTTATTGTTAAAAATGAGGAAGATGTAAATAGAACTGCTAGTGTTGATGAGGTATCAAAAGCTCCCATATTTGTAAGTGCTCAAGAGGATTTTAACGTTAGTGAGAAAAATGATAATGATCTTGTAATTAATGATTCACACTCAATAGGTTATTCCTCATCAGCAATGACTAAAGCACCTGCACCAGAATATGTGACTTATGATGTTGAAATAAAATTGCGTGAAGAATCAGATTATCATTTTGAAGGTAAAGGTAATGCTGGTGGTTTAAGTGCTCAGGATCATGCTTATGCCGCAGCAAGTAAACCAGTAATACTGGATAATCAATAAATAGATTAAAACACGGTGGCGTGGTTATGTTGCCGTGTTTTAATTAATTATAATAGCGATAAAGATAAATAATGATTATCTATATTTTCAAGAAAATAGTAACGTTTTTGTTTATTATCTGCGTATTAGCTCAGATTAGTTTTTGTTTAGTTTATTTTAGCCCTCACTCAACATTTAACATTAATAATTTAAGCTTTTTGGATGCCTACAGTGCTTTTTTTAAACAGTTGCTGCAGGGGCAATTCAGATTGTTAACTGGAGAAACAGTGCCGTTTCTCCATACACTATTGGCTACATTTGAACTGTGCATTCTTGCTTTATTCGTTGCTTTACTGATTGGATTGCCATTGGGAATTTTTCTTGGACTTAGTAATATTCATTGGTTAAATAATATTATCCGTTTAGGATCTTTATCTTTGTATTCTTGCCCTATAGTTATGGTTGTTATTATTGTTATGTATTGGTTATCGCCAACTTGGTCGATATCGATGAATTTTAATGTATCGCCATCAGTAGCTGGAACTTCGTTATTGGATCTTTTAATTTCATCAAAAACAGATAAATGGCATATGATATTGGGCCAACTTCACTATTTGTTTTTGCCGATCATTATTTTAGCTATTCAACCAAGCATTATGACTATTCAACTCGTTAGCCAGAATGTAAGAAATACATCACGACAGAATTTTATTAAAATGGCGATTATTCGTGAACGATCACCGTTTAAAATTTTACGCCGCCATTTATTACCTAATTCCATTCCTGCAACTATTCCACAGCTGACTTATAATACGACAACACTACTTTTTTCAACTATGGTAATTGAAATTTTATTTAATCGAGTAGGATTGGGGCAATGGGTGATGCTTGCTTATCATCATCATAATTATTTTGTTATTTCTATTGCCATTTTAGCCTGTGGCACTGTCATCAGTTTGTTAACGTTATTGGGCGAAATTTCGGCGGTAGTTATTTATCCTTTACGTCATAAGGAACATTATGTCTAGGCGAGCAAGATTGCTTCAAAATGTCAATTTAAGCTTTAATCGGTTGCATAGTAATTTCTACTTAGTTGTTGGCCTTTATGGCATATTGGCGCTTGCCTTTGTGGCATTATCAACCAAATGGTTCTTTCATGCCCATTTAAACCCTATTTACCCAACTTCATTACCACCTGCTTGGTGGTCTAATGGTGATATTAATCATGTATTAGGTACTAACGCTAAAGGACAAGATATTTTTGATTATTTGTTAATTGGTTATCGCTCAACTATGTCAATGACCTTAAAGGCGGTTTTTTATGTGGTAGTCATTGGTGGGTTAATCAATTATTTAATGTTTTTTATATCATTTATACGCCCTTTTATATTATTTGTTTTTAAATTTTGTATGGTAGTACCACCGTTACTTGGTGTGATTGTTATTAGCTTATTATTAGAAGATGACATTACTAATATTTTATTGGTAATAGGGTTATCTTATACGCCACGCTTTATTTATAATATTCATCAGCGTGCCATCAATGAATGGAATAAAACATATATTACGGCCTATAGACTTGATGGATTATCTTCCTTTACAATTTTTAATCATTATATTTTACCTAATATTTTACCTATTTATTTGACTGAAATTGTTTCGCTATTTGGTTCGATTATTTTAACTATTACTACTATAACTTTTTTAGGTTTTGCTAATGATGTTTCTCGACCAGATTTAGGTATGATGATGTTTCAAATGAAAGATATCATTGCAACTAATTATTTAGCCTTTTTATCTCCGGGAATTGCGGTTTCTGCTACAATTATTTTGGTTTATTTATTCAATTTTGGATTATATGGCCGTCGAGCAGGAACTTAATTATGGCATTGTTAGATATTCGGAATTTAACCATTGAGTTTATTACACCAGATGGTCTTTTACGTGCAATTGATCGTGTAAATTTAAAGTTGTCAGAAGGTGAAATTCGAGGTTTAGTTGGTGAGTCAGGATCTGGAAAAAGCCTTATCGCTAAAGCTATTTTAGGTGTGACTAATCATAATTGGAAGATTTCAGCTGATCGATTTTATTTTAATGACATTGATTTACTTAAACTCACTCCTAGACAGCGCCGAAAAGTCATTAGTGCCAATATATCGATGATATTCCAAGAACCACAATCTTGCTTAGATCCTTCCATGAAAGTAGGACAACAGTTAATTAGTGCAATTCCAAGAAGGACATTTAAAGGGCATTGGTGGCAAAGGTTATTTTGGCGTAAACATCGAGCGATTGAGTTATTGCATCGGGTAGGAATTAAGAATCATAAGGAGATATTAAAATCTTATCCGTTTGAATTGACTGAAGGTGAATGTCAAAAAGTCATGATTGCAATTGCGTTGGCTAATCAGCCTAAGCTACTTATTGCTGATGAGCCGACAAATGCGATGGAAGCAACTACAGAAGCACAAATTTTTAGGTTGCTAGCTAGTATGAATCAAAATGTGGGTACCACTATCTTATTTATTAGTCATGATCTGCAAATGGTTACCAGATGGACTGATCGTATCAATGTTTTATATTGTGGACAGACAGTTGAAGTTGCTGATAGTAAAGATTTAATTAAATCGCCTTATCATCCTTATACTCAGGCGCTAATTTATGCAATTCCTGACTTTGGTAAAGCGATGCCGCATAAAAGTCCTTTAAATACTTTGCCTGGAGTGATCCCATCATTAGAACACCTACCAATAGGTTGTCGATTAGGTCCTCGTTGTCCATATGCCCAGAAAAAATGTATTTTGGCGCCAGAATTGATACCGATAAAAGATCATTTCGTAGCCTGTCATTTTCCGTTAAATACTGATGAGTAGCCATAAATAATAGGAATATACGATGAATCCAATATTAAGAGTGCGTAACTTATCTAAGCAATTTAAAATTCCTAAAGGATTTCTGGGACATTTATACATTAATGCGGTGAAGCCATTATCGTTTTCTCTTAATGAAGGTAAAACGCTTGCAATTATCGGACAAAATGGCTCTGGCAAATCGACACTCGCAAAAATGTTAGTTGGTATGATAAAGCCTGATAGTGGAGATATCTGGATTGATGGTAATAAAGTTCAATACGGCGATTATAGCTATCGTTGTCAACTAATTCGTATGATATTTCAGCATGTAGAAAGTTCATTTGATCCACGATTACGTATTGGGCAATTGCTTGAAATCCCATTAAAGTGTAATGCTAATTATGATGCTCATGAACGTGAAAAGTTAATTAGAGATGTATTGAAGCAAGTTGGATTGTTACCTGAACATGCCTCTTATTATCCTTCAGTGATGGCTGCGGGGCAAAAACAGCGAGTAGCATTAGCTCGAGCATTGATTTTAAAACCTAAAGTGATAATTTTAGATGAAGCATTAGCTGCACTTGATATTTCGATGCGTTCACAAATTGTTAATTTAATGCTGATGTTACAAGCTGAACAAAATATCTCTTATGTATATGTTACTCAAGATATTGGGATGATGAAACATATCAGCGATGAAATTTTAGTTATGCATAATGGCGAATTGGTTGAATATGGTAATACTGCTGAAGTATTAGCTTCACCGCTGAGTGATATTACCCAAAAATTAATCAATAGCTATTTTGGTGAAGCGCTTACTGCAGATACTTGGCGTACCGATACTCGTACTTTTTAATTAACAAATCTATCGGAGTGATTTTGATTTTTGCATGAAGTAATACACATTTCTTTAGAATGTTTGTTAATTTGTAATTTGATTATTCTGATGATTTTGTTAAATAAAAAATCTCGACAAATAAATTAAAAGATACTATATTTAGCTATATAGATTTCTAGACGTCTATTTTGATGTTTAAAAATGACTTACCGATTTAGGAGTTTTTGTTATGCCTATTTGTATTCCTGACTCATTACCTGCGGTTGATGTATTACGTAATGAGAATGTATTTGTTATGACTTCATCGCGTGCTAATACCCAAGAAATTCGACCTCTTAAGCTTCTTTTTTTAAATTTAATGCCTAAAAAAATCGAAACAGAAAACCAATTTTTACGCTTACTTTCTAATTCGTCTTTACAAGTTGATATTCAGTTATTACGTATTGATCAGCGAGAGTCTAAAAATACGCCTATTGAACATTTAAATAGTTTTTATTGTGATTTTGATGATATTTGTGAGCAAAATTTTGATGGGTTAATTATAACAGGTGCCCCACTAGGGAAAGTGGCTTTTTCCGATGTTGTGTATTGGTCTAAGTTAGCCAAAATTATTACTTGGGCAAAGGATCATGTTACTTCAACTATGTTTGTTTGTTGGGGTGTTCAAGCTGCTTTGAATGTCTTATATGATTTACCAAAATTTACTCGCACGCAAAAGTTATCGGGTGTTTTTCAGCATCATATTGTGCAAACTAATGCGATTTTAACACGTGGTTTTGATGATACCTTTTGGGCTCCTCATTCTCGTTATGCTGATTTTCCAATTGATAAAATAAAAACATATACCGATTTAACTATTTTAGCTGAGTCTGATATTACCGGTCCTTATTTAATGGCTACAGCTGATAAGCGAATGGTGTTTGTAACAGGTCATCCTGAATATGATTCTTCAACGTTGGCAAATGAATATTATCGAGATTTAAATGCAGGTATTCATCCTGATATGCCATATAATTATTTTCCTGATAATAATCCTCATTTAACACCAAAAGCCACATGGCGTAGCCACGCTTACCTATTATTTAGTAATTGGCTCAACTATTATGTTTACCAGTTAACTCCATTTGATTTAACTACTCGAAATTTAACGATTGATGACTAATAAAGGTTAGCCGCATCTTATAATCAAATTTTGTTAGGTTGTTGCTAGATTTATTTAACAATAACCTATTTAAATTGGATCTTACAATGCCAAATATTAAATAATAATTGGTAAAACTTGCGAAATATTATCTAAATGTAATTTTAGTTATATAACTAGACTTGTAACCAGAATGTTACAGGACCATCATTAATCAATGATACTTGCATGTCAGCTGCAAATTGGCCTGTTTGAGTTGTTATTTTTTGTTGGCATTGTTCTACAAAAAATTGGTAAAGCCTATTTGCTTCATCGGGTTTAGCGCCTTTTGTAAAGCTTGGTCGCATTCCTTTTTTAGTGTCTGCAGCTAGGGTGAATTGAGAAACAACTAATATTTCGCCATTAGCTTGGTTAACATTTAAATTCATTTTTCCTTCATTATCGCTGAAAATACGATAACCTAAAACTTTATCACATAAACGAATTGCTTTTTGTTCGTCATCATCTTGCTCAACTCCCAGGAAAATCAGTAAACCCTGATTAATCTGTCCAATGATATTATTGTCTATTGTCACACTAGCTTGTTTTACTCGTTGGATTAAGGCGATCATAATTTAATTACTCTGGTAAAGAAGGGTTGTTAACAATATGTTTTTTTTGTCTATTATAGTCAGTTAAGGTTGCTGCAAATTCGGCCCCAAACAAGACAATGCACCAAGAAAAATAGATCCAAACTAACATAATGGGGATTGATGATACTACTCCGTAAATAAGTTGATATGTTGGAAACGAAGTAACATATAGTGCAAATGCGCGTTTACCTATTTCAAATAATGCTGCAGCGACAAACGCTCCAATCATCGATTCTTTTAAAGGTACAGACTCGGTCGGGATAATGCTATAAAGTAGCCAAAATCCAATCACAGAAATAATAAATGGTAAGCAATTAAGTAGTATATTACCCGTTGTTGCGGTAGATAGCCATTTCAATGAAAAAATATAAGAGCTAATCGCTATACTAGAACCAATTAAAATTGGGCCTAAGGTTAGTATTGTCCAATACATGGTTAGATTGTACATGAAGGAACGTTTGCGTTTAGTTTGCCAAATATGATTAAGTGCTGTATTAATTGAGTTGATAAGCAACAGTGATGTAACAATCAGACCAATTACACCAACAAAGGTCATTTTTTTTGTATTGGAGATGAATTGTTCTAAATAATTTTGAATGGTGTCACTCGCCGTTGGAACAAGATTGTTATAGATTAATTGTTTCAATAAATGGCTAATTTCATCAAACATAGGAAAAGCTGAAAGTAAAGAAAAAATAACGGTAATAAGTGGAACTAGTGCTAGTATAGTGGTATAAGCAAGTCCCGCAGAAGATGTTGTTAGCCGGTCATGGTTGATACGATTCCATAACATTTTTATAAAAATCTGTATTTGCGTCATTGATCTCATCGGCTTTTTATATTCTAGTTAGAAATAACACAATTATTAATCCCATTACTATTTAATAAGTTTAATGTGATATCGGCTTCTTTTTTACTGGTATAAGGTCCTACTGTGACTCGATATAATTGGCCTGAAGAAATATTGCCACTAACCCCAGTCATTGCAAGCTTAGCTTTTAGTTTATCAGCATTAGATTTATCTTTAAATGCTCCACATTGCAATAGCCATTTGTTTGTAATAGCTTGTGTTGGTTGTGATGTTACATTTGATGTTTGGTTTTGCGTTGTTGCTTCTTTTTTAGAAGACGTCACACTGCGTGAATTATTAACAAAGCTATTTAGGATTTGCTCTCTTTCACTAGCAATTGAACTTGACGCAGAACCATAATTAGCATTAGGAGTTTCTAATTCCTTAAGGTATGTCCAACGCTCTTGAGGTTGTTCAGGTAAAGTTATTGAAGGAGGTTGAGTTTTTGTTTTTGGTGGTTCAGCGGTTTTTTTAGGTGTATTATTTGCAACAAAATAGAGAATAGCAGAAAATAAAATAATGATTATAATAGCCAAAAATATCATAAAATTAGGCTTATTTCGTGACTTACTTTTTTTTGATTGGCTCTTTTTTCTGACATAATCACGCTGAACCACAATAAACTCTCTTTTTAATAATATTGTGTAAAATAAAACTAGTATATAAATAAAAAAAGTGGCTTACACCACTTTTTTTCGTATTTCTTTAACTATGTTAGTTAAAAAATTAATGTATTAAGCCAACGCTTTAATTTGTTTGATTAAATTTGCTTTATGACGTGCAGCTTTATTTTTGTGAATTAAGCCACGAGCCGCTTGACGGTCAACAACTGCTTGCATGTCTTTGAATGCCACTTCAGCTGTTTGTTTATCACCAGCTGCAACAGCTGCGTAAACTTTCTTAATATAAGTACGCATCATTGAACGGTTACTAGCATTATGTTTACGGCGTTTTTCGGATTGAACCGCACGCTTCTTAGCTGATTTGATATTAGCCAAAGTCAACTCCCAAGTTTAGATAAAAATTACATATTAATAAGGTGGCAAAATATGCCTTAATTTCTTCCTATTGTCAATGGCGTTACATAAAAAAATATGTTGGTAGTTTTTGTATTTATTATTAATGTTTATTATTTGCACAGCAATCCCTATAACCTAAAAAGAATTTTTATGTTAGAATAGCGTAAGTTTTATTTTATTTATATTTTACAAGGGGAAGTATCATGTCTATTATTAGAATGCAAGATCTTGATCTAAAAGGAAAACGCTTATTTATTCGCTCAGATCTTAATGTGCCGGTCAAAAATGGTAAGGTAACTTCCGATGCGCGTATTAAAGCATCACTACCTACTATTGAAGAAGCCATCAAAAAAGGTGCTAAAGTAATGGTTACCTCTCATATTGGCCGTCCAACAGAAGGTGAGTATAATCCAGAGTTCTCTTTACAACCTGTTGTTGATTATTTAAAAGAACACGTGTCATTCCCTGTTCGTTTAGTAAAAGATTACCTCAATGGTGTAGATGTAAAAGAAGGCGAATTAGTTGTACTTGAAAACGTTCGTTTCAATGTAGGCGAAGGTAAAGATGATGAAACTTTGTCTAAAAAATACGCTGCTCTTTGTGATATTTATGTAATGGATGCATTTGGTACAGCTCACCGAGCTCAAGCTTCGACTCATGGTGCTGGTAAATTTGCGCCAGTGGCTTGTGCTGGGCCATTGTTAGCAGCTGAACTTGATGCGTTAGGTAAAGCATTAGATAATCCAGCAAGGCCAATGGTTGCTATCGTTGCTGGTTCTAAGGTATCAACAAAATTAACCGTACTTGATTCTTTATCAAAAATTGCTGACCAAATTATTGTTGGTGGCGGTATTGCTAATACTTTTATTGCCGCTGAAGGTTATAATGTAGGTAAGTCTCTTTATGAAGCAGACTTAATTCCAGAAGCTAAAAAATTAATGGCTAACTGTGAAATCCCAGTTCCAACTGATGTTCGTGTTGCAACAGAATTTAGTGAAACAGCAACAGCGACTGAAAAATCAGTTAAAGATGTTAAAGAAAATGAACAAATTCTTGATTTAGGTGATAAATCAGCAGAAGTATTAGCAAATATTATCAAAAATGCTAAAACCATTTTATGGAATGGTCCAGTGGGTGTTTTTGAATTTCCTAATTTCCGTCGTGGTACTGAAATTGTAGCCAAAGCAATTGCCGATAGCGAAGGTTTTTCAATTGCTGGTGGTGGGGATACATTAGCTGCAATCGATCTATTTGGTATTGAAGATAAAATCTCTTATATTTCAACTGGTGGCGGGGCTTTTCTTGAATTTGTTGAAGGTAAAAAACTACCCGCTGTTGCGATGTTAGAAGCTAGAGCAAAGGCCTAGTATTTGAGTTCAGTAAAAGGATGAGATAATTACTCATCCTTTAATTTTTATAAATAAATTTATAGGTAATAAAATGGTTACTAAGATTTCTGATGTTGTTAAACCTGGTGTTGTCACTGGTGATGATGTTCAAAAAGTATTTCAAATCGCTCGCGAAAATAACTTTGCATTACCTGCGGTTAACTGTGTTGACACAAATACTATCAATGCCGTTATTGAAACAGCCGCAAAAGTAGGTTCTCCTGTTATTGTTCAGTTTTCTAACGGTGGAGCTCAATTTATTGCTGGTAAAGGCCTAAAATTAGAAGGTCAAGAATGTGCTGTGTTGGGTGCTATTTCTGGCGCAAAACATGTTCATCTTATGGCTGAAAAATATGGAGTCCCTGTTATAGTTCATACTGATCACTGCGCTAAAAAATTACTTCCATGGGTTGATGGGTTACTGGATGCAGGCGAAACTCATTTTGCTAAAACAGGTAAACCATTATTTTCATCTCATATGATTGATCTTTCAGAAGAGTCATTAAAAGATAATATTGATATTTGTTGTCAATATCTTGCTCGTATGTCAGCAATGAAAATGACTTTAGAGTTAGAGCTAGGATGTACTGGTGGTGAAGAAGATGGTGTTGATAATAGTCATATGGATAGCTCAGCACTTTATACTCAACCGGAAGATGTAGCTTATGCTTATGAACGTTTAAGTGCTATCAGTCCTCGTTTTACTATTGCAGCTTCATTTGGTAATGTGCATGGAGTTTATAAACCAGGTAATGTTAAATTAACGCCAAAAATTTTAGATAACTCACAAAAATATGTATCTGAAAAATATAATCTACCAGCTAAATCATTAAACTTTGTATTCCATGGTGGATCAGGCTCTACACCGGAAGAAATAGCTGAAGCAGTTAGTTATGGTGTAATTAAAATGAATATTGACACAGATACGCAATGGGCTAACTGGTCTGGTATCTTAGATTATTACAAAGCAAATGAAGCTTACTTACAGGGGCAATTAGGTAACCCTGAAGGCGTTGATGCTCCAAATAAAAAATACTACGATCCTCGCGTATGGTTACGTAAGGGACAAGATTCTTTAGTTGCTCGTTTAGAACTTGCATTTAAAGAGCTTAATGCTGTAGGTGTTCTTTAATTTTTATGTTATTTAGGATTAAAGCAAGGTATTTGCCTTGCTTTTGATTTATCTATACTTAAATTAAATCTTGCATTTTCAATTAAGTTATAGGATAATTCTGCCCTCATTTAACTTAGGGGAGCTGTCTATTTATTAATAATTATTATTAATAGAGGCGTTTGCACCCAAGCAAAGGAAACTAAAAATGGCAAAAAAAGTACAAGCTTACATCAAGTTGCAAGTTGCAGCTGGTGCAGCAAATCCTAGTCCGCCAGTTGGTCCAGCACTTGGTCAACATGGTGTGAATATCATGGAATTCTGTAAAGCATTTAATGCAAAAACAGAAAGCATGGAAAAAGGCTTACCAATTCCTGTTGTAATTACAGTATATTCTGACCGTTCATTTACATTCGTAACTAAAACACCTCCAGCTGCTGTTTTGTTAAAGAAAGCGGCTAAAATCAAATCTGGTTCAGGTGAACCTAATAAGAAAAAAGTAGGTAAAGTAACGAGTGCACAAATTCGCGAAATCGCTGAATTGAAGGCTGCAGATATGAATGGTGCTACCATTGAAACGATGATGCGTTCTATTGAAGGGACAGCTCGTTCAATGGGCTTGGAAGTGGAGGGTTAATTCATGGCTAAATTATCTAAGAAGGCTAAACTTATCCGCGAAAAAGTAAACGCAACTAAACAATATGATATCAATGAAGCAATTACTTTATTAAAAGAATTAGCTACAGCTAAATTTACAGAAAGTGTTGATGTTGCTGTTAATTTAGGTATTGATTCACGTAAATCAGATCAAAATGTTCGTGGTGCGATCGTTCTTCCTCATGGTACTGGACGTAGCGTGCGTGTTGCTGTCTTTACTCAGGGTGCAAATGCAGAGGCTGCAAAAGAAGCTGGTGCTGAATTAGTGGGTATGGACGATCTTGCAGATCAAATCAAAAAAGGCGAAATGGATTTTGATGTCGTAATTGCATCACCTGACGCTATGCGCGTTGTTGGTCAATTAGGTCAAATTTTAGGACCACGTGGTTTAATGCCAAATCCTAAAGTTGGAACTGTAACTCCTAACGTTGCAGAAGCTGTAAAAAACGCTAAAGCTGGTCAGATCCGTTACCGTAATGATAAGAATGGTATTATCCATACTACTATTGGTAAAGCTGATTTTGATGCAGATAAGCTTAAAGAAAATTTAGAAGCATTACTTGTTGCGTTGAAACGTGCAAAACCAGCCTCTTCTAAAGGTGTATTTATTAAGAAAGTTAGCCTTTCTACTACAATGGGTGCTGGTGTTGCTATTGATCAAGCAACATTAAATGCAACTGTTTAATTATTATTTATAATTAAATAGAGAAATCGGTTGGTGTCTGGCCTTAACCAGACCCCGTCCAAGACCGTAGGTGTGGTTGTTGTGTGACTACTTAATTTTCCTACGTAGACGGTGACAGAACCTGATAAGATATAATAGAAGGATTCTGCTCATCGTGGTTGTGCTAGCTATATTTGTAGCTAGCTTGAATAAGTCTAGGCTTTTGCCTAGTATAATCCAGGAGCAATACCAATGGCACTAAATCTTCAAAATAAACAAGAAATTGTTGCTGAAGTCAATGAAATCGCCAAAGGTGCGCTATCTGCAGTTGTTGCTGATTCTCGAGGCATAACTGTAGAAAAAATGACTGCATTACGTAAATCTGCTCGTGAAGCGGGTGTTTATATGCGTGTTGTTCGTAATACGCTATTACGCCGTGTTGTTGAGGGCACTCAATATGAGTGTTTAAAAGATACGTTTGTTGGTCCAACTCTAATTGCATTTTCAAATGAGCACCCAGGTGCTGCAGCGCGTATTTTTAAGGCGTTTGCGAAAGAAAATGAAAAATTTGAGATTAAAGCCGCAGCCTTTGAAGGTGAGTTGATTACTGCAGCGAATATTGATCGCTTAGCAACATTACCTACATATGAAGAAGCATTAGCTCGCTTGATGTCAACCATGAAAGAAGCCGCAGCTGGCAAATTGGTTCGTACTCTTGCAGCGGTTCGCGATCAAAAAGAAGCTGCTTAATTGGCGGTTTGATTGTGAATTTTATTAATTAAAAAATGTAAATTTGGGAAACTATATTATGTCTATCACTAAAGAACAAATTTTAGATGCAGTTGCTGAAATGTCTGTTATGGATGTTGTTGAGCTTGTATCAATGATGGAAGAAAAATTTGGTGTTTCTGCAGCAGCAGCTGTAGCCGTAGCCGCAGCAGGTCCAGCTGAAGCAGCAGAAGAGAAAACTGAATTTGATGTAATCTTAAAAGATGTTGGTGCTAATAAAGTAGCTGTTATCAAAGCAGTTCGTGGTGCAACTGGTTTAGGCTTAAAAGAAGCTAAAGACCTTGTTGAATCAGCTCCAGCAACAGTTAAAGAAGGCGTTAGCAAAGCCGATGCTGATGAACTTAAGAAAGCACTTGAAGAATCTGGTGCAGTTGTCGAGCTTAAATAAGTTTATCGATATTCCGATAAATGGCTGGGGGTTTTATACCTCCAGCCTTTTTGCGCTATAATAAGTTAAAGAATTTTATTTGAAGATTATCAATAAAAAATAATAAAGAAATAGTATATTTATTAAGCCTAATCAATTGATATTTATAGATATTTTCGATGAGGTGTCAGGTGTATCAGTTGGCGATAACACCCTGATGAATATTTAATCATGCTAAAATAGCAGATAAGCAAGTTGAGGAACTAATGGTTTACTCTTATACCGAGAAAAAACGAATTCGTAAGAATTTTGGTAAGCGTCCACAAGTCTTGGATATACCGTATCTTCTTTCTATTCAACTTGATTCGTTCCAGAAATTTATTGAGCAAGATCCAGAAGGACAATATGGCTTAGAAGCTGCATTCCGTTCAATATTTCCGATAAAAAGTTATAGTGGTAACGCTGAGTTACAGTACGTGAGCTTTATGATGGGCGAACCTGTGTTTGATGTTAAAGAATGTCAAATTAGAGGGATCACTTACTCAGCACCGTTGCGCGTAAAATTACGTTTAGTTATTTATGATAAAGATGCGCCAGAGGGAACAGTTAAAGATATTAAAGAGCAAGACGTCTATATGGGCGAAATTCCTTTAATGACAGACAATGGTACATTTGTGATAAACGGTACAGAGCGTGTAATCGTATCGCAATTACATCGTAGTCCAGGTGTGTTCTTTGATAGTGATAAAGGTAAAACGCACTCTTCTGGTAAAGTTTTATATAATGCTCGGATTATTCCTTATCGTGGTTCTTGGCTTGATTTTGAATTTGATCCAAAAGATAATCTTTTTGCTCGTATTGACCGTCGTCGTAAACTTCCAGCAACCATTATTTTACGTGCATTAGGTTATGAAACAGAAGAAATTTTAGATATTTTCTTTGAAAAAACTATTTTTGAAGTTAGCAAATCTAAGTTAAAAATGGATCTTATTCCAGAGCGTTTACGTGGTGATACAGCACTATTTGATATTGAGTCAAAAGGTAAAGTTTACGCTGAAAAAGGCCGACGTATTACAGCTCGTCACATTCGTGAGTTAGAAAAAGATAAAGTTAGCAAAATTGATGTACCAGTTGAATATATTGTTAATAAAGTTCTTGCTAAAAATTATGTTGATGAAGAAACAGGTGAGGTAATTGCTTTTGCCAATACACCGATTTCACTAGAACTATTACTTCAATTAACGAATGCTGGCTATAAAAAGATAGAAACATTATTCACTAATGATTTAGATCATGGTGCATTTATTTCTGAGACATTAAATGTTGATTCAACTCGTGACCGACTTGGAGCATTAGTTGAAATTTATCGCATGATGCGTCCAGGTGAGCCACCTACAAAAGAAGCAGCTGAAGCGTTATTTGATAATTTATTCTTTTCTGAAGAACGTTATGATTTATCTGCTGTTGGTCGAATGAAGTTTAACCGTTCATTAGGGCGTGATGACATTGAAGGTGAAAGCGTTTTAACGAAAGATGATATCGTTGACGTAATAAAGAAATTAATCGCTATTCGTAATGGTCACGGTGAAGTTGATGATATCGACCATTTAGGTAATAGACGTATTCGTAGTGTTGGTGAAATGGCAGAAAACCAATTCCGTATTGGTTTAGTTCGTGTTGAACGAGCAGTGAAAGAACGCTTATCTCTAGGTGATCTTGATTCACTAATGCCACAAGATATGATTAATGCTAAACCAATTTCAGCAGCGATTCGTGAATTCTTTGGTTCAAGTCAGTTATCTCAGTTTATGGATCAAAACAATCCACTATCCGAAATTACGCATAAACGTCGTATTTCAGCTTTAGGACCAGGTGGTTTAACGCGTGAACGAGCAGGATTTGAAGTGCGTGACGTACATCCAACGCACTATGGACGTGTCTGTCCAATCGAAACGCCTGAAGGTCCAAACATTGGTTTGATTAATTCATTAGCAGTTTATGCTCGTACCAATGAGTATGGCTTTTTAGAAACACCATACCGTCGTGTTATTGATGGTATTGTAACTGATGAAATTACCTATTTATCAGCGATTGATGAAAGTGAATTTGTAATTGCTCAGGCAAACTCAAATCTTGATGAAAATGGTCGTTTTAAAGAAGATTTAGTAACTTGTCGTTTAAGTGGTGAATCGGGTTTATATAGTCCTGAACAAATTCATTATATGGATGTATCAACTCAACAAATCGTATCAGTTGGTGCTTCATTAATTCCGTTCCTTGAACATGATGATGCGAACCGTGCCTTAATGGGTGCGAACATGCAACGTCAAGCAGTACCAACCTTAAAAGCTGAAAAGCCGTTTGTTGGGACTGGTATGGAACGTGCAGTAGCTGTTGACTCGGGTGTAACAGCGGTTGCTCGTCGTGGTGGTACAGTTCAATATGTTGATGCATCGCGTATTGTGGTTAATGTTAATTCAGATGAAATATATGCTGGTGAAACAGGTATTGATATTTATAACTTAACTAAATATACACGGTCTAACCAAAATACTTGTATTAACCAAATTCCATGTGTGGAATTGGGAGAAAAAGTTGAGCGTGGTGATGTACTTGCAGATGGTCCATCTACTGACTTAGGTGAATTGGCACTAGGGCAAAATATGCGAGTGGCATTTATGCCATGGAATGGTTATAACTTTGAGGATTCTATTTTAGTTTCTGAAAAAGTGGTACAAGACGACCGTTTTACCTCGATTCATATTCAAGAGTTATCTTGTATTTCTCGTGATACAAAATTAGGTGCAGAAGAAATTACTGCGGATATTCCAAACGTAGGTGAAGCAGCACTGTCTAAACTTGATGAATCAGGTATTGTATACATCGGTGCTGAAGTAAAAGGTGGCGATATTCTGGTTGGTAAAGTGACACCTAAAGGTGAAACTCAATTAACGCCAGAAGAAAAATTACTACGTGCTATTTTTGGTGAAAAGGCATCTGACGTTAAAGATACCTCATTACGTGTGCCAAATGGTGTTTCAGGTACTGTTATTGATGTTCAAGTGTTTACTCGTGATGGCGTAGAAAAAGATAAACGTGCAATTGAAATCGAAGAGATGCAACTCAAGCAGGCAAGAAAAGATTTAACTGAAGAACTTAAAATCTTAGAAGCTGCATTGTTTGCTCGAATTCGTGATGTATTAATTTCAGGTGGAATCAAAGCGGATAAATTAGATGCTTTACCACATCAAAAATGGCTAACAATTGGTATCGCAGACGAAGATAAACAAGCTCAATTAGAACAGTTGGCTGAACAGTACGACGAAATAAAAACAGAGTTTAACAAAAAACTTGAAGCTAAACGTATGAAGATTACTCAAGGCGATGATCTACAGCCTGGCGTTCTTAAAATTGTTAAAGTTTACTTGGCAGTTAAACGTCAAATTCAGCCTGGTGATAAGATGGCTGGTCGTCATGGTAACAAAGGGGTTATTTCAAAAATTAACCCAATTGAAGATATGCCTTATGATGAAAAAGGTCGTCCAGTTGATATCGTATTGAATCCGCTAGGTGTTCCGTCCCGTATGAATATTGGACAGATCTTAGAAACTCATTTGGGTATGGCTGCTAAAGGTATTGGTCAGAAGATCGATGCTATGCTAAAAGAACAGCAGGAATTAGCTAAATTACGTGAATTTATACAAAAAGCGTATGATCTTGGTTTAGGTGCTGCGCAAAAAGTTAATGTTGCAGAATTTACTGATCAAGAAGTGATGACTTTAGCACAAAATTTACGTAATGGTATGCCATTAGCAACACCTGTATTTGATGGTGCTAAAGAGCGAGAAATTAAGGCATTACTTGAGCTAGGTGACTTACCAACTTCAGGCCAAATTACTTTGTACGATGGTCGTACAGGTGAAAAATTTGAACGTCCAGTTACTGTAGGTTATATGTATATGCTCAAATTGAATCACTTAGTTGATGACAAAATGCATGCTCGTTCTACTGGTTCATACAGTCTGGTTACTCAACAACCATTGGGTGGTAAAGCTCAATTTGGTGGTCAACGTTTTGGTGAGATGGAAGTATGGGCACTTGAAGCATATGGTGCAGCTTATACCTTACAAGAAATGTTAACCGTTAAATCTGATGACGTAAACGGTCGAACTAAGATGTATAAAAATATTGTAGATGGTGATCATCGTATGGAGCCTGCGATTCCAGAATCATTTAATGTACTATTAAAAGAGATTCGTTCGCTAGGTATAAATATAGAGTTAGATGAAGAGTAATTTTCTCTAACTTAAATGATTTCTATTTATAGGGATAACTTATTAGTAATAATAAGTTATCTAATTGGTTTAACTCCATAGGAGTCAATTGTGAAAGACTTATTAAAGTTTCTAAAAGCACAAACAAAAACTGAAGACTTTGATGCTATCAAGATAGGCCTTGCTTCTCCTGATATGATTCGTTCATGGTCTTTTGGTGAGGTCAAAAAACCTGAAACAATCAATTATCGTACGTTCAAACCTGAACGTGATGGGTTGTTTTGTGCACGTATTTTCGGACCAGTAAAAGATTATGAATGTTTATGTGGAAAATATAAACGTCTAAAACACCGTGGTGTTATTTGTGAAAAATGTGGAGTTGAAGTAACTCAAGCTAAAGTACGTCGTGAACGTATGGGGCACATTGAACTTGCATCTCCAACTGCTCATATCTGGTTTTTAAAATCATTACCTTCTCGCATCGGCTTATTACTTGATATGCCACTTCGCGATATTGAACGAGTGCTTTATTTTGAGTCATTTATGGTTCTTGATGGCGGCATGACTAATTTAGAGCGAGGTCAGATTTTAACTGAAGAGCAATATCTTGACGCGTTAGAAGAGTTTGGTGATGAGTTTGATGCTCGTATGGGTGCTGAAGCTATCCAAGAATTATTGCGTAATATTGATGTGCAAGCAGAATGTGAAGCTCTACGCGATGAGCTAGCAACTACTAATTCTGAAACTAAGCGTAAAAAACTAACTAAACGTATTAAGATTATTGAAGCATTTATTCAATCAGAAAACAAACCTGAATGGATGATCTTAAATGTATTACCTGTGTTGCCACCAGATTTACGTCCATTGGTTCCACTAGATGGTGGGCGTTTTGCAACATCAGATCTAAATGATCTTTACCGTAGAGTTATTAACCGTAATAACCGTTTAAAACGTTTATTGGATTTAGCTGCACCAGATATTATTGTACGTAATGAAAAACGTATGTTACAAGAATCTGTTGACGCATTATTAGATAATGGTCGCCGAGGTCGTGCGATTACAGGTTCTAACAAACGCCCATTAAAATCCCTTGCTGATATGATCAAAGGTAAGCAAGGTCGTTTCCGTCAAAACCTGTTAGGTAAACGTGTTGACTATTCGGGTCGTTCTGTAATTACTGTAGGTCCATACTTGCATTTGCATCAGTGTGGTTTACCAAAGAAAATGGCACTTGAATTATTCAAACCATTTATTTATGGGAAATTAGAACGTCGCGGTTATGCAACAACCATTAAAGCTGCGAAGAAAATGGTTGAGCGTGAAGATGCAATTGTTTGGGATATCTTAGATGAAGTTATTCGTGAACATCCAGTATTATTAAACCGTGCTCCAACATTACATAGATTAGGTATTCAGGCATTTGAACCTATCCTAATTGAAGGTAAAGCGATTCAATTACACCCACTAGTTTGTGCGGCATTTAATGCTGACTTTGATGGTGACCAAATGGCGGTTCACGTTCCATTAACGTTAGAAGCTCAGTTAGAAGCACGTGCGTTAATGATGTCAACCAACAATATTCTTTCACCTGCAAGTGGAGAACCTATTATCGTTCCTTCTCAGGATGTGGTTTTAGGTCTTTACTATATGACTCGTGATAAAATTAATGCCAAAGGCGAAGGCATGGTATTAACTGGTCCTAAAGAAGCTGAAAAGCTATACCGTTTAGGTCTAGTTGAATTACATGCTAAAGTTAAAGTTCGTATTACTGAAAGCCAACGAAATAGTGTAGGTGAGTGGGAAGATACTACCTCGATTGTTGATACAACTGTCGGTCGTGCAATTTTATGGTTAATTATGCCAAAAGGAATGAACTTCTCTGTTATTAATCAACCTCTTGGTAAAAAAGCGATTTCTAAGATTTTAAATATTTGTTATCGCCAATTAGGTATGAAAGATACGGTAATTTTAGCCGACCAAATTATGTACACTGGATTTGCTTATGCAGCACGTTCAGGGGTATCTGTTGGTATTGATGATATGGAGATTCCAGCTAAGAAATCACAAATCATCAATGAAGCTGAAATTGAAGTTGCTGAAATTCAAGAGCAATTCCAATCAGGCTTAGTAACTGCTGGTGAACGTTATAATAAAGTTATCGATATTTGGGCAGCTGCTAATGAACGTGTTGCTAAAGCCATGATGGATAACTTATCAACTGAAAAAGTCATTAACCGTGAAGGTGAAGAGGAAGTTCAATCTTCTTTCAATAGTATTTACATGATGGCTGACTCAGGTGCACGTGGTTCTGCTGCACAGATTCGTCAGCTTGCTGGTATGCGTGGTTTGATGGCAAAACCAGATGGTTCGATTATCGAAACACCTATCACAGCGAATTTCCGTGAAGGATTAAACGTACTTCAATACTTTATTTCTACTCATGGTGCGCGTAAAGGTCTTGCCGATACTGCATTAAAAACAGCAAACTCAGGTTATTTAACTCGACGTTTAGTTGACGTTGCACAAGATCTAGTGGTAATCGAAGACGACTGTGGCACCTTAGAAGGTGTGGTCATGACACCAGTTATTGAAGGTGGTGATGTTAAAGAACCACTTCGTGAGCGTGTATTAGGTCGAGTCACAGCTGAAGATGTATTAAAACCTGGTAGTGCAGATATCTTAATTCCACGTAATACTTTACTTGATGAAAGTAAATGTGACTTACTTGAAGCTGAATCGGTAGATAGCGTTAAAGTACGTTCAGTCGTTTCGTGTGATACTGATTTTGGTGTTTGTGCAAAATGTTATGGACGAGATTTGGCTCGAGGTCATTTGGTTAATAAAGGTGAAGCCATCGGCGTTATTGCTGCGCAGTCAATTGGTGAACCAGGTACTCAGTTAACCATGCGTACGTTCCATATCGGTGGTGCGGCGTCGCGTGCTGCTGCTGAATCAAGTGTGCAAGTTAAAAACAAAGGTAGTATTAAATTAACTAATGCTAAATTTGTAACTAACCCAGATAAGAAATTAGTTATTACTTCGCGTAATGCAGAATTAACGATTATTGATGAATTAGGTCGAATGAAAGAAACCTATAAAGTTCCTTATGGTTCGATTTTAAGTAAAGGTGATGGTGTAACAGTTGATGCGGGTGAAACCGTTGCTAACTGGGATCCGCATACAATGCCAGTTATTTCAGAAGCAAAAGGTTTTGTTCGTTTTGTTGATATGGTTGATGGACAAACTATTACTCGCCAAACTGATGAGTTAACTGGTTTATCATCTATTGTGATATTAGACGTAGCTGAACGAACTGGGGTGGGTAAAGATTTACGTCCAGCAATTAAAATTGTTGATGCTGAAGGTAAAGATATTTATCTTACTGGTACAGAAATGCTTGCACAATACTTTTTACCAGGTAAAGCGTTAGTACAGTTAGAGGATGGTGCAGAAATCAATATTGGTGACACACTTGCTCGTATTCCACAAGCATCTGTTGGTACCAAAGATATCACCGGTGGTTTACCACGTGTTGCTGACCTATTTGAAGCTCGTAAACCAAAAGAGCCTGCTATTTTAGCTGAAATTGATGGTATCATTTCATTTGGTAAAGAAACGAAAGGTAAACGTCGTTTAATTATCACTCCGTTAGATGGTAGTGAACCATATGAGGAAATGATTCCAAAATGGCGTCAACTTAACGTATTTGAAGGTGAACAAGTTGGTCGTGGAGATGTAATTTCTGATGGACCTGAATCGGCTCATGACATTTTACGTCTACGTGGTGTTAATGCTGTAACACGTTATATTGTAAACGAGGTTCAAGAAGTTTATCGTCTACAAGGTGTAAAAATTAACGATAAACACATTGAAGTTATTGTGCGCCAAATGTTACGTAAAGCAACAGTTATCCATCCTGGTGGCTCTCGCTTGCTTGAAGGCGAACAACTTGAAGTTTCACGCTTGAAGATTATCAACCGTGAACTTGAGGCTCAAGGTAAAGAACCGATTGTTTATTTACACGATCTACTTGGTATTACCAAAGCATCATTAACGACTGAATCGTTTATTTCTGCAGCTTCGTTCCAAGAAACGACTCGCGTCTTAACAGAGGCAGCGGTAGCTGGTAAAAATGACGAATTACGTGGCTTAAAAGAAAACGTAATTGTTGGTCGATTAATTCCAGCTGGTACAGGTTATGCTTACCATAAGGAACGTTTACGTAAACGAGCAATGCCATCGACTGATGAGATTCAAACAACAATTTCAGCTGAAGAAGCTACAGCTAATTTAGCTGAGTTACTAAATTCAGCTGAAGAAAATCAATAGTCTCATTATAGATTTGATTCATAAATAGCACGCATAGCGTGCTATTTTTTTATATGATGACTAAAAGTCATAAATATAAAAAGTATAGGCATGTATGTTGTAATGAATCGTCTTTACCTTTCACAAGAGAAAATAGAAGAAAGCTATGCGCTGTTTTCTACAGAGTGGATGTCTAAAGTGGATTTTAAAGCTTAAGTTAATTTTGCACAATTTGCTCATAGTCTTCATAATATAAATAGCTAAGTATAAAAAGATTAATTTTTTAAACATTAAAAAATCAAATAAAATCAATAGCAAACCTGAGCATTTTTGGAAAAATAAACTAATTTTTTAATTTTTACCTATTTTTTACAATGTTTGAATATTATCCTCAATGTATAAATGACAGTATTATCTAATTAATCAAATTATAGAAATTGTATTTTTAAATGTATTTGTGAAGGTCGGGTTTTATGATCTAAATCACAAAATTGAACATAGATTTAATCAATAAATAGTTGTATCAAGAGTAACAATTCTTGCTTATTGCTGTATTTAGCAAACTTTATAATAAATTTCCTCTTGCAGACGGAAAAATTCTCTATCCACATTAAGCCTTGATTGATTTACGCTTATTCTATCCAATTCAAAAAACAATAAGAGATATGTATTAGCTATGAACCCAATAAAATTTCGAATGATCGAGGATAATTTAGAACCAGAGTTAGTTATTGAACAAACCATTACGATCATCAATAGTTGGTTAGTACAGCATCAAATCATACAAAATGATGTTCAAAAAGCGATGTTATTTTCACATGTAAAAGCTATGGTTGAAAGGGCCAAAACATTAGAAACATTACCTGAAGTCGACCCTGGGTTATTTGATGAACTTTCAGAAGAATCTTTAGAACTGGCAAGAAAAACAATAAACTTATTTGATAATTTACCGATAGAAGAAGCATATTTATTGGCAGTTCATTATGAAGTAGCTAAAGCAAATTAAACGATTACTAGACAAGTAAAAAACAATAATTAATAGGAGAAATATTATGGCAGAAGTAGTCATTGTTATCGGCGATAGAATGGGAAAAGGGCAAAAAATTGCGGAGGGAATTAACTCAGTAGAAGGTTGTCGTGCAATCGTCATTCCAGGTATGGCAGCAGATATGAAATTAGGTGATGTAATGAATAAAGAAAATGCCGATTTGGGCCTTTCATTTTGTGGTAGTGGTGGAGCTGGTGCTATTACTGCACAAAATAAATATGGCTATTCACAACGCCATGGTATGCGATCAATTGAGGAAGGTGAAACAGCTATTAATGACGGCTGTAAAGTTCTTGGTTTTGGTTTCATGGACACGGAAGAATTAGGACAACGTGTAGCAAAAGCATTTCTAAAAAAATATCCACGTTCATAAACGGTAAATAAGAATGAAAAAAACAGAACAGAAACTTGTTAGAGTAAAAGGTCATGGTGATTCTAAGCAGCGAGCTTTTGCTATAGCTTTAAGTCAGGTTCAGAAAGAAGTACTCAAAAACATTAATAATATTATGTTGCGAATAGAACCAATTGATATTCAAGTTGTATCAGCAATAGAAAAGATAACAACAGAACGTTTTTTGTTTATCTTTTTGCCAAGGAAAAAGACATTTTATGAAATCACGCTTGATGTATCTGTTAACGTAATTTTTATTGATTTAAATGATATTAAATTTACTTCAAAATAACATAACGTAAAAGGGAAGTTATGGAAATTTTAATTATTGCATTCAAGTCTATTATTATCGGCGGACTTTGTGGTTTTGGGGTCGGTGCGGGAGCTGCTCGAATGTTTCATGCGCCAACTTATCAAGGGATGGGTGCGTTTCGGACATTAGGTGAACTTAATTCTTGTGAAGGTGATCCTGCAGCGCACTTTTCATTTGGTTTAGGGTTTTTTTTTAATGCGTGGGCTTCATCGGTTGCTGCTGGTTCTTTTACTCAAGACGTTGATCATCGCATCATCCCTAACTGGGGTGGAGCTTTATTGATGATAAAAAATCGTAATCTTGCAGAAACCTTACATGATCCTAAAAAAATGGCATTTGCTTGTGCATTTATTGGGATGATTGTGGTGTTATTTTTAAATACAACCACTTCAGTTATTCCTGATTCGCTAAAAATTACTGCAACGAAGGTTCTTGTTCCTGCCGCTAACTTGTTAGTTGCAACGGTTATGCCTGTTATTTTCTGGTTAGCCGCTCTAGATGCAGGGCGTCGTAGTGGATTTTGGGGAACGTTATTTGGTGGGCTTGCACAGTTAATTATGGGCAATGCAGTACCAGGGTTGGTGTTGGGTATATTGATTGGCAAAGGTGTAGATGATAGTGGCTGGAACCGTGTGATGAAAATTATGTTAGTTGCTGTCATTATTTTATTTGTTATGAGTGGATATTTCCGTGGTTTTGATTTGAAGATGATTAACTCGTTTAGAGATGGTTTATCTTATTGGTTTAAATAATATAGGGACACATTATGAATACACAAACAATGGTCAATAAAAGTTTTTGGTATGCCGATTGGTCTTTCCCTATTATTTGTGGGCTATTATCTGCCGGTATTTTTGCTGGAACGCATACATTCTATGTGTACGGTATTGGTGCATTTAATGAAATTGCATTTGTTGCTATGCTCAAATCAGGAATGACCACTGGCGATTATGGCGCTGTTGCGGCTTTTGGTGCTAGTTTTTTATTTGCTCGTGTTATTGAGGGTTCCTTGGTCGGCATTTTAGATATCGGTGGTGCATTGCAAACAGGTATTGGGCTTGGTGTACCTGCGTTACTGCTAGCTGGCGGCTATACTTTACCTATTGAAAATTTTTTTGCAGCGTTAGCAACTGGATTGATATTAGGTGTGCTTATAGGCTTAATTATTATTATTATCCGTAAATTCACTGTCAATAGTGGTGGTGGTTCGACTTTTGGTGCTGATGTCATGATGGGGGCAGGTAATGCATCAGGACGATTTCTTGGTCCTATGATTATTTTATCTGCGATGGTTGCTTCAATTCCTATTGGTACCGGTTCATTATTGGGGGCGCTACTTTTTTATGTATGGAAAAAACCAATCACAGGTGGAGCTATTTTAGGTGCTATGATTTTTGGTGGTATATTTCCAATTTTATAATATTAGTTATTCCCCTCTGTAATTTATTAAATTGCAAAGAGGGGATTCGGAATAAATTATGTATGATTTAATTATAAAAAATGCCAAACAAATTGATGAATCAGTAACAGATATTGCTATTCATCATGGAAAGATTGTTGCGATTGCTAGTTCTATTACAGACCAATCTGAGCGTGTCTTAGATCTACAAAATAAGCACTATATCAGTGCCGGATGGATTGATTCACACACCCATTGTTTTGCTCATTCACCTATTTATCATGATGAGCCTGATTTGATCGGCGTTAAAGCTGGTGTTACTGCGGTTGTTGATGCTGGTAGCATTGGAGCTATCGATGTAGATGAGTTTTATCAATTAGCTCAGCAAGCAAGTACACATGTTTACTCTTTTTTAAATATTTCTAAAATCGGGTTATTAAGGCAAAGTGAACTCGCCGATATACAAGATATTGATGTACCCTTATTTGATGAGGCATTAGCTAAGTATCCCGATTTTATTATTGGGATCAAAGTGCGAATGAGCCGTAGTGTAGTAGGTGAAAATGGCATTTTACCCTTAATTAAAGCTAAAGAAATGCAAAGAAAGAGTGGTTTACCTTTAATGATCCATGTTGGCAATAATCCTCCAGAGCTTGATGAAATTGCTGATTTGTTAACAAAAGGTGACATTATTACACATTGTTTTAATGGTAAACCCAATCAAATCTTTGATAAACAAAATAAACTGCGTGGTTCAATTAAACGAGCAATTGAACGTGGTGTGATATTGGATGTCGGTCATGGTGGTGAAAGTTTTAGTTTTTCAGTAGCAGAACGAGCTAAATGCTTAGATATTTATCCTAATACTATTAGCTCTGATATTTATTCTAAAAATCGTTTACAGGGACCAGTTTTTAGCCTGGCTAATGTGATGACAAAGTTTATCTGTCTTGGTTATAGTCGAAAAAGAATCATTGATAGTGTGACGAAAAATGTGGCACAAGTTTTGCAAATTAAAAATAAAGGTGTTTTATCGGTTGGTTATGATGCAGATTTGACTATTTTTGATATTAGACAGCAAACAGTTTCATTATTAGATTCAGAAGGTGAAGTTAGACAAAGTGATGAGCAATTTGTTCCTCTAGCCTCTATTGTTGCTGATGAGAAAAACCATTTGATACGAATTGAAATAACAGAAGAAGGTAGTAAAAATGAGCTCAGAATCTCAAACTGAAAAAGATGTTTACAGTAAATATAACCTAAAAAAGGTAATTAATGCATCAGGACGAATGACAATTTTAGGTGTTTCAACGCCAAGGCCTGAAGTGGTCGATACTGTATCCCATGGGCTAAATGAATATTTTGAAATTAAAGATTTGGTTGATAAAACAGGCCAATATATTGCTAAATTGCTTAATGTTGAAAATGCGGTGGTAGTATCATGTGCTTCTGCTGGTATTGCCCAAGCTGTTGCTGGATTAATTATTAAGGATGATCGCGATTTATTATTTAATTTACATTCATCTGACAAATATGTCCCCCGTGAAATCATTGTTCCTAAAGGTCATAATGTTAATTTTGGTGCACCAATTGGCACAATGGTTTCTTTAGGTGGAGGGATTATTGTTGAAGCTGGTTATGCCAACGAGTGTAAGCCTGAGCATATTGAATCACTAATTAATCCAGATACTGCCGCAATTTTATATATTAAGTCACATCATTGTGTACAAAAAAGTATGTTGTCGGTTGCACAAACAGCAGCAATTGCAAAAAAACATAATGTCCCATTAATTGTTGATGCAGCGGCAGAAGAAGATTTACAAACTTATTATCAGCAAGGCGCAGATTTGGTTGTTTATAGTGGTGCTAAAGCAATCGAAGGGCCAACTAGTGGTTTGGTTATTGGTCGTCATCAGGCGGTGGAATGGTTAAAACTACAATCACAAGGTATTGGCCGACCAATGAAAGTAGGAAAAGAAGGTATTTTAGGATTAACAAAAGCTATTGAACTTTATATTACTGATAAAAAGACTGAAACAGGACAGCAAATGGTGACTAAAATGACGCCATTTATTGAAAGCCTAAATACACTTGATGGAGTATCAGCCAGAGTCGTTTGGGATGGCGCAGGACGTGATATTGCGCGTGCAGAAATAACGTTTGATGCAAGTGTAATAGGTAAATCTGCAATTGAGATAGTTGACCTGATGAAAAAAGGCGAAATAGCAGTGTATTTCAGAGAATATAAAGCCAATGAAGGTAAAGTTGATGCCGATGTGCGTAGTGTAACATCAGCCCAACTCGATATTATTTACAACAAAATCAAAAATATTATTCAAGGAGCAAAATAATGCAACTGACTCCAAATTATTATAATGATCGTGTTTGTTTAAATGTTTTAGCAAATTCAATCGATAATGCAAAAGAGATTTATGAAGCGGCACAAAGTCATGTAGTTGTTGGTATCTTATCTAAAAACTATTCAGATAATGAATCGGCGATTGAGGATATGCAAAAATACGCTGCAGCTATCGATAATGCTATTTCTGTGGGGCTTGGTGCAGGTGATCCAAATCAGTCAACTATGGTGTCTGAAATTTCAGCGGTACTTCAACCACAGCATATTAACCAAGTTTTCACGGGTGTTGCGACTAGCCGAGCATTGTTAGGACAAAAACAAACAATCATTAATGGTTTAGTTTCGCCGACAGGTAAAGTTGGTTTAGTTAATATTGCAACTGGACCTTTAAGCTCAAATTCGCCAGCAGGAGTTATTCCAGTGGAAACAGCTATCGCTTTACTGAAAGATATGGGCGGCAGTTCAATAAAATATTTTCCTATGGGAGGTCTAAAACATAAAGATGAATTTGAGTATGTGGCTAAGTGTTGTGCTGAGTACGATTTCTATCTTGAGCCGACAGGTGGAATTGATTTAGATAATTATGAAGCAATTTTAAAAATTGCCTTAGATGCAGGTGTAAAAAAAATTATTCCACACATCTATAGTTCTATTATTGACAAAGCGACTGGTGCAACGCGAACCAATGATGTCAAACAACTTTTAGCTATCACACAAAAACTAGTAGGATAAATGATGTCATCTAAAGTGCTTTTCTCTTATCAGCGATTAGCGTATTTATTTGATACTATAAAAAAAGAGACACTACCTCAGCAAGAGTTAGCTAATCGCTTTTCAGTATCTACTCGCACAATTCGTACTGATGTTTCAGCACTTAACGATGTTTTACGTAGTTATGGTGCTCAAGTTGATTATACTAAAAATGTAGGATATCAACTTGTAGTAACCGATCCAGTCAGTTATGCTCAATTGCCTATTACTCAAGCAATTGAGCAAGTACCAAGAACTAGTAAAGAAAGGGTTTCGGCTTTATTGATTGCTTTTTTAACACAGTCCATTTCTGTGAAATTGGATGATATAGCTGATGAGTGGTTTTTAAGTCGCAGTACTTTACAAAATGATGTTATCGAGGTTAAACAATATTTAGATAAGTACAATTTATCTCTTGAAAATCGTCCTTATTATGGGATGTACTTAGTTGGAGAGGAGTCATCAATTCGAGCATGTTTAACTGATATATTGTGGCAACGTCATATGGCAGAAGATACTATAAACGTAAACAGGCTTCGTCAGACAATATTAAATGATATTGATTTAGATTATCTTGAAAAGATTTTACAAAACCAACTTGAACGTTTTGAACTAAAGTTAAATGCTGAAGGACAGGGATATTTGCTTTACAGTTGCGCTGTATCTATTACTCGTATTACTCAAGGTTATGAGCTGCTTGAATATCAAGTTGATCAAATTAATACAACAGTTATTAGTGCTGCACGTGAAATTTCAGAAGAGTTTTCATATTTTTTAGGCAGTGTACTTTGTGATGCGGAATTTAATTATCTGTGTGTACAAATTATTTCTCGAATAATAACAGAATCCCCAAATCAAGCAAAAAGTTTGGCGTTAGTTGAGCATATATTATCTTATATTAATGATACATATCACTATAATTTATGGGATGATACTAAATTACGCCAAGATATGCTGATTCATACGTCATCAATGTTATCTAGGATAAAATATCAAATAAGAACAACCAATCCTTTATTGCATGAAATTAAACAATATTATCCATTTGCTTATGATATTACGCTTTCTGCGTTAACTAATACAGAAAAATACACTGAATCAAAAATGACAGAGGATGAAATAAGTTATTTAGCCTTACATATTGGTGTAGCATTGGAGCGAAATTATAGTGCAGGGCATGAAAGATTTGCACAAATTCTATTAGTTAGTGAGCTCAGTAACTCAACTTTGCGTATGGTTGAATCAAAAATTAAGAGAGATTTTCCGCATATCCAAATTAATCGTACACTTTCCTATCGAGAGTATGAGCAATTAACACAAATAGAAGAGGATTTTGTTGTATCAACTGTTCGCTTAACCGAAAAAGACAAACAAATTGTCAAAATAGCACCATTTCCGACAGCTTATCAGCTTGAACAATTAGGGCGATTGGCAATGGTTGACCGAAAAATGCCTTATATTATTGAACGTTTTTTTGATGAAAAGTTCTTTATTATTATTGATAAGCCAATGACACAAAAAGAAATTTTTAAAAGTATTTGTGTAAGGCTTGAACAATCAGGATATGTTGGTGGTGATTTTTATCCATCACTTGTTGAGCGGGAAGAAATAGTCTCTACATTATTAGGTGAAAATATTGCTATTCCTCATTCAGTTGGATTGTTGGCAAAAAAAACTGTAGTTACGACTATTTTAGCACCACAAGGTATTGTTTGGGATAAAAATGAAGTTGCGCATGTTATTTTTTTATTAGCAATTAGCAAAGATGAATATGAAGATGCTATGCGAATATATAATTTGTTTGTAAACTTTGTCAAAGAAAAGTCTACCAAACGTTTATTAGATAGCAGAACTTTTGATGATTTTCGAGCGATTATGAAAGATAGTTTGTGTCGATTATCATAATAAATGAAAAGACCAAAATGACAACTTTTATACTGAAATATGGGTGTTTTCTGAAAAAACTTTGCAAGAAAAAAATAATCATTAACAAAATGAATATTAAAGTAATAATCAACAACTAAAACAAATTATATTGTGTGATCCCATTGACGAAACCTTGATTTAAAGGTAATATGCGCGCCTTATGGCATTGTGTAGTTTTTAACTACACTAAAAAAATTTTTTTAAGGTAGTATGCATATCTTATGCAAAATAAATTACCATTTACTATTGATCCGATTAAATCGGCACAAAAACGACTTGATTATATTGGATATTATCCACTTCAAGCGGTAAATAGGGTTGATAGCCCAAAAAGTGATATTGAGTGTAGTTTGTCTTTTTATTATGATGAACAAAAACTCTGCATTATCAATATTGATGCAAAATTAACGTTAGAACAAACTTGTCAACGTTGTTTTAAACCTTTTGTCACTGAAGTTCATGTGACGAATAAATTTAGTCCTGTTAAGAGCGATGCTCAAGCAGAGACGCTACCGGAACATTATGAACCCGTTTTGATGAACGAGTTTGGTGAAGTAGATATATTAGCGTTACTTGAGGACGAAATTATTCTCTCGTTACCAATTGCGCCGGTACATGATAGTAAACACTGCGAAGTGTCAGAGGCAGATATGGTATTTGGTGAAATTCCTACTGAGAATGAAAAAACAAATCCATTTGCAATTTTAGTTAGTTTAAAGAATAAGGGGTAAATCCATGGCTGTTCAACAGAATCGTAAAACTCGTGCAAAACGTGGTATGCGT
Source organism: Gilliamella sp. ESL0232 (assembly GCF_013346885.1). Lineage (NCBI taxonomy): Bacteria > Pseudomonadati > Pseudomonadota > Gammaproteobacteria > Orbales > Orbaceae > Gilliamella > Gilliamella sp. ESL0232. Next base: position 140,282 of record NZ_JAAEDW010000005.1, read on the forward strand.
CGTTCTCATGATGCATTAACTGTTGCTAATATCTCAGTTGATGAATCAGGTAAAACACATTTGCGTCATCACGTAACCGCTGATGGTTATTATCGTGGTCGTAAAGTGATTTCTAAATAATTATTTAGTAATTAGAAATCCTCAGGTGACATTTTGGATAATCTAACCATTGCGTTAGATGCTATGAGCGGGGACTTCGGTCCTCGTATTGTTGTTCCTGCTGCAATACAAGCACTAAATAATTATCCAACTCTTTCAATTTTTCTGGTAGGGTGTCTAACAGAAATCAATCTTTTTTTGCCTAAAGAAAAAGCAAAGTTAATTACTCAATACCAACAAGAAGGTCGATTAATGTTGATAGAATCGACATCAGTAATAGCTAATGATATGAAACCTTCTTATGCAATTCGTCATAGTCAAGGATCTTCTATGAGAATTGCGCTTGAACTAGTTAAAGATAATAAAGCTCAAGCATGTGTAAGTGCCGGTAATACTGGTGCGTTAATGGGGCTGTCAAAACTACTTTTGCATTCATTGACGGGTATAGATCGTCCTGCACTCGTCGCTATAGTTCCAGCATTAAACAATCAAAATACAGTAGTATTGGATTTAGGAGCTAATGCTGAGTGTGATAGTGATATGTTAGTTCAGTTTGCGATAATGGGTGAAATTTTAGCTAAAACAGTGCTTAATATTGAATATCCTCGTGTTGCATTACTTAATATTGGTGAAGAAGACATTAAAGGTTTGGATAAAATTCGTGCGGCTTCTGCTATTTTGAAATCAAATAACAAAATTAATTATATCGGTTATTTAGAAGGTAACGAACTTTTAACGGGTAAAACCGATGTACTTGTTTGTGATGGTTTTGTGGGTAATGTAACGTTAAAAACAGTAGAAGGTTTAATAAAAATTTTTATGTCTTCTTTTAAATTATCGTTAGGTCATCATTCACTATTATTGAAATTATTGAGTAAATGGCTACAAAGGAAAATTGCAAAAAATTTTGGTTATTTAGATCCCGGACGATATAATGGCGCTTGCTTGCTTGGACTTCGAAGTATTGTGATTAAAAGTCACGGTAGTGCCAATCAAAAATCATTTTATGCAGCAATAGAACAAGCTATTTTGGCTATACAAACAAATATACCTGAGAAGATTGCAACGAGCCTTTCTTCCGCACTACCCAAGAGCGAATAATTAGATGTATACAAAGATATTAGGAACTGGGAGTTATCTTCCAAAACAGATAAGAACTAATGCAGATCTTGAAAAAATGGTTGATACCAGTGATGAATGGATCACAACGCGTACTGGTATTAAAGAAAGACGTATCGCAGAGCCAGATGAAACAGTAACGAGCATGGCTTATGAAGCTGCTATAAATGCAATTGAAATGGCCAATATCGATAAAGAAGAAATAGGTATGATTATTGTTGCAACAGCAACTTCGGGCAATGCATTTCCAAGTTCTGCAACAGAATTACAAGCTAAATTAGGTATTGGTGATGTCGTTGCTTTTGACGTGTCAGCTGCTTGTTCTGGGTTTATTTATGCGCTTGATATTGCTGACAAATATGTTAAAAGTGGTGCAATTAAAAATGCTTTAGTTGTTGGTTCTGACATGTTAACCCGTGGTGTTGATCCAAATGATCGAGGCACCATTATCATTTTTGGGGATGGTGCAGGAGCGGTTGTTGTTGGTGCATCAGAAGAACCTGGTATTATTGCTTCGCATCTCCATGCTGATGGTCGTTATGGTGATTTATTAAAATATCCATATGTTGATCGCCGTAATATGAATGATCCTGTTTATATGACAATGCATGGCAATGAAGTGTTTAAAGTGGCAGTTAAAGAGCTATCAAATTTGGTTGACGAGCTTTTAACTGAAAACACGCTCAATAAAGCAGATTTAGATTGGTTAGTTCCGCATCAAGCTAATTTAAGAATTATTTCTGCAACCGCAAAACGCTTAGATATGGATATGAATAAAGTTATTGTCACATTAGATAAGCAGGGCAATACTTCTGCTGCTTCTGTGCCTTGTGCTTTAGATACTGGTGTAAGAGATGGACGAATTCAACGAGGTCATCTAATTTTATTAGAAGCCTTTGGTGGCGGATTTGTTTGGGGATCTGCACTAGTTAGATTTTAGTTTATGAAGTATTTTTAATGATCAAGGATTTAAGAATGACCAAATTTGCAATGGTATTTCCAGGACAAGGCTCTCAAGCTGTCGGTATGTTAAAAGATCTTGCTGATAATTTTCCGATTGTCAAATCAACATTTGATGAAGCTTCTGATGTGTTAGGTTATGATTTGTGGGATTTAGTACAAAAAGGCCCAGTTGAAGAACTAAATAAAACATGGCAGACACAACCAGCACTACTTGCTTCATCTGTTGCAATATTTAGAGTCTGGCAAAGTGTTAATGGTACTCAACCTGATTTTATGGCTGGTCATAGTTTAGGCGAATATTCTGCTTTAGTTTGTGCAGGCGTGATTGAGTTTAAAGATGCGATTAAATTAGTCGAATTACGCGGAAAATTAATGCAAGAAGCCGTGCCAAGCGGCACAGGTGCAATGTACGCTATTATTGGATTAGATAACGAATCAATTAGCAAAGCATGTGAACAAGCGGCTCAAGGGCAGATTGTTGCGCCAGTGAATTTTAATTCACCTGGTCAAGTAGTTATTGCTGGTAATAAGGAAGCTGTTGAACGTGCAGGCTCACTATGTAAAGATGCGGGTGCTAAGCGTGCATTACCGCTTTCTGTTAGCGTACCATCACATTGTGCGTTAATGAAGCCAGCAGCTGACAAATTAGCGACTACATTAAATGATATTGAATTTAATACACCAAAGTTTGCTGTTATCAATAATGTCGACGTTAAAGTTGAAACATCTGCAGAAAAAATTAAAACTGCATTAATTGCTCAGCTTTACAGCCCTGTACGTTGGACTGAAACTGTTGAATATATGGCAAAACAAGATGTAAAACTTTTAATCGAAATGGGCCCTGGGAAAGTGTTAACGGGATTAACTAAACGTATTGTTGATACACTTTCTGGTCTTGTGGTTAATGATAAAGTATCATTAGAAACGGCATTAGAAAACACAAAGTAAAATGGTAAAAGAGGTGGTTATGAACCTATCAGGAAAAATTGCTTTAGTTACGGGAGCAAGTCGTGGAATTGGTAAAGCAATTGCAGAAAAATTAGTTGCTTGTGGCGCAACTGTTATTGGTACGGCAACAACAGAAAAAGGTGCTGAAGCTATTAGCCATTACTTAGGAGCAAATGGTAAAGGTCTTGCTTTAAATGTGACAGATCAAACATCAATTGAGTCAGTTATTGGTGCAATTAAGGCTGAATTTGGTGATATTGATATTTTGGTTAATAACGCAGGTATTACTCGTGATAATTTATTAATGCGAATGAAAGAAGACGAATGGCAAGATATTTTGAATACAAATTTAACATCTGTTTTTCGCTTATCTAAAGCATTATTGCGCACAATGATGAAAAAACGCTATGGAAGAATTGTAACCATTGGCTCAGTAGTAGGCACAATGGGAAATGCGGGCCAAGCTAACTATGCTGCAGCTAAAGCTGGATTAATTGGTTTTAGTAAATCATTAGCACGTGAAGTTGCATCACGAGGTATTACTGTTAACGTGGTTGCACCTGGTTTTATCGCAACTGATATGACCAATGCATTAACCGATGAACAAAAATCTTTAACATTAGCACAAGTTCCTGCTGGACGATTAGGTGAACCAACAGAAATAGCTAATGCAGTAGCATTTTTAGTATCAGATGAAGCATCTTATATTACTGGTGAAACTTTACATGTCAATGGTGGCATGTATATGGTGTAATTGGTTAGAATAGTGTAAAATGAGCCATTATTTTAACGTTTTGAACAAAAACTAAGCAATTGGGTTGGAAAATGATTGGCATCTTTTTCAACATTTTATAAACTTACATTCACCGCCACTTTCGGCGATTTTTATAGGAAAAAAAAGAGTATGAGCACTATTGAAGAGCGAGTTAAGAAAATTATTGTTGAGCAACTTGGTGTAAAAGGGGAAGAAGTTAAAAACGAATCTTCTTTCATTGAAGATCTTGGCGCTGACTCTCTTGATACAGTTGAATTAGTTATGGCTTTAGAGGAAGAATTTGATACTGAAATTCCTGACGAAGAAGCTGAAAAAATTACAACTGTTCAATCTGCAATTGATTATATTACTGCAAATCAATAAGGTTAGTAGAGTTTTTATGATAGGCGGTCAAATGATCGCCTAGTTTGTATTTATATCTTTAATTGTTAAATTAAAAATAAGTCGGTATAAATCTTTAGAAAACTCAAAATAAAATTTTTCAATGATTCAAATTTCATTTCAATCCTTTCCTGGAGGGCAATGTGTCTAAACGCAGAGTTGTTGTTACTGGAATGGGCATGATATCTCCTGTAGGTAATACAGTTGAATCCACTTGGCAAGCTTTATTAGCTGGGCAAAGTGGTGTTGAACTCATAGAGCACTTTGATACAGCCCCTTTCGCAACGCGCTTCGCAGCGATGGTTAAAAACTTTAATGGCGAAGATTATAATATTTCACGCAAAGATGCACGTAAAATGGATTATTTTATCCAATATGGCATTGCTGCAGGTATGCAGGCAATGCAAGATGCAGGCATTGAAATCACGAATGAAAACGCAGAACGAATCGGTTGTGCTATAGGTTCTGGTATTGGTGGGCTTGGGTTGATTGAAGAAAACCACAGTGCATTAGTAAATGGTGGACCACGCAAAATTAGCCCGTTTTTTGTACCATCAACAATTGTTAATATGATTGCAGGCCACTTATCTATTATTTATGGATTAAAAGGACCGAGTATTACTATTGCAACAGCTTGTTCTTCAGGTGTTCATAATATTGGTCATGCTGCACGCATGATTGCTTATGGTGATGCAGATGCGATGTTAGCGGGTGGTGGCGAAAAAGCGAGTACCCCATTGGGTATCGGTGGTTTTGGTGCAGCTCGTGCTTTATCAACTAATAACGACAATCCTAAAGCAGCAAGCCGTCCTTGGGATAAAGACCGTGATGGTTTTGTGTTGGGTGATGGTGCAGGAATCATGTTCTTAGAAGAATATGAACATGCCAAAAAACGCGGAGCTAAGATTTACGCTGAACTAGTTGGATTTGGTATGAGTGGTGATGCTTATCATATGACTTCGCCTCCAGCCGATGGTAGTGGTGCGGCCTTAGCAATGAAATGTGCACTTCGTGATGCAGGTATTGCTCCAGAACAGGTTGGTTATATTAATGCTCATGGTACATCGACCCCCGCTGGTGATAAGGCTGAAACCCAAGCGGTAAAAAGTATTTTTAAAGAAAATGCTAGCAAAGTGATGGTGAGTTCAACTAAATCTATGATAGGGCATTTATTGGGTGCAGCTGGTGCAGTTGAGTCAATTTTCACTGTCCTAGCATTACGTGATCAAGCTGTTCCGCCGACAATTAATCTTGATAATCCTGGTGAGGGATGTGATCTTGATTATGTTCCTCATACAGCGCGTCAGGTTAAAAATTTAGAATATGCACTTTGTAACTCTTTTGGTTTTGGCGGAACCAATGGTTCGGTCCTATTTAAAAAAATATAATTTTAATTATTTTCCCATCACTAAAAATGGTGGGAATTTATTCATCTCTTGTTAATGTGTTGTCAATAATAGTCCATTTTTATTAAGTAAAAATGTAGCGTATTCCTCATTTTTCTAACATTCTATTTGGTAAATTGAATGTTAAAGCTTGTTTTATATTTATATCAACAAATATATTTTCTCCTTGATTGGAGACGATATGTTTAGTGTATGTTCAAATTTTATTCTTATATTTTAGAAGCTTTAAATGTGGCGAATGCCTGCTGCTCATGCCATTCATAATGGCTTTACTGTATCAGAAACAACGCATGATTATTGGCTGGAGAAACAGTAGCGATAGGTACATTGGTAATGTTAATCGATAGTAATTCAGATATGATTGAAACTGTATATAATTTCTGCGAATCTGTCGGTTTATCAACCATGCTGGCTGAATTTGGCTTAGCTAATACCAGTGATGAAGAGTTGATGAAAATCGTTATAAAAGTAGCAACTACAGAGGGACTACGTCGTAAATAGTTTTGCACTTTTTTAGATTAATTGTGCTAACTTTAAATGTACTCTGGTTGGTTTTTTACATCAAGAATTTTTATTTCTTTTACATTTTGTTGTAAGTTCATGTAGGTAAAGAGAATAAGAATATTCTTCTTGCTTGTGTTATAATTCAAAGCTAATTTTATCGCTTCATTTCTGGTAATTATGGCAGAACCAAAATTTATTCATCTTCATTTACATAGTGATTTCTCTATGATTGATGGAATTGCTAAGGTAGGTGCATTAGTAAATGAAATGAGCAAGTTGCAGATGCCTGCATTTGCAATCACTGATTTTACTAATCTTTGTGGACTGGTTAAGTTTTACGGCTCAGCAATGTCAAAAGGTATTAAACCTATCATTGGTGCAGATCTCGCTATTAGAAGTTCTCAATTGCCTGATGATATTTATCATCTAACTCTGTTAGCAGCTAATAATCAGGGATATCAAAATCTTACTTTATTGATTTCTAAAGCTTATCAGCGAGGATACATTGGAGATTTGCCTGTTGTTGATAATGAGTGGTTAATTGAGCATCGAGAAGGGTTAATTGTATTAGCTGGACGAGAAAGTGATATTGGTATCGGTATCGTTCGCAATAATCAAACTATTATTGAGCATGCTATTAATTTTTACCTTGAAAATTTTAATGAGCATTTTTATTTTGAGCTAGTACGGACTAAACGAATCAATGAAGAGCTATTTATTCATAGTGCAGTAAGATTGGCTGAACAGTATCAATTACCCGTGGTTGCTTCTAATGATGTTCGTTTTTTAAAAGCTTCAGATTTTGAGGCTCATGAAATTCGTGTTGCTATTCATGATGGGAATACACTTGAAGATCCTTCCCGACCTAAAAATTACTCAGCAGAGCAATATTTACGATCTGAACAGGAAATGTGTGAACTATTCTCTGATATACCAGAAGCGCTTGAAAATAGTGTTGAAATAGCAAAGCGCTGTAATGTAACCATCCGGTTAGGTGAATATTTTTTACCTAAATTTCCTACTGGTGATATGTCGACCGAAGATTTTTTGGTGCATAAATCGCGTGAAGGTTTAGAAGAAAGACTTGAGTTTTTATTTCCCGATCCAGAAGTTAGAAAACAAAGAAGACCTGAATATGATGAGCGTTTAGAAACAGAATTAACGGTTATTAATCAGATGGGTTTTCCTGGATACTTTCTAATTGTTATGGAATTTATTCAATGGTCGAAAGATAATGATATTCCCGTGGGACCTGGGCGTGGTTCAGGTGCGGGTTCACTAGTTGCGTATGCTTTAAAAATTACCGATTTAGACCCATTGGCGTTTGACTTACTTTTTGAACGATTTTTGAATCCTGAACGTGTTTCAATGCCTGATTTTGATGTCGACTTTTGTATGGAAAAGCGAGATCTAGTAATTGATCATGTTGCTGATATGTATGGTCGTGATGCAGTCTCTCAGATTATTACTTTTGGAACTATGGCGGCTAAAGCAGTAATCAGGGATGTTGGCCGAGTACTTGGACATCCTTATGGCTTTGTTGATCGGATTTCCAAATTAATTCCCTTAGATCCGGGAATGACATTGGTTAAAGCTTTTGAAGTTGAGCCTCAACTTCAGGAGTTATACGATAATAATGAAGAAATTAAATCATTAATTGATATCGCACGTCAATTAGAAGGTGTAACTAGAAATGCAGGTAAGCATGCTGGGGGCGTTGTAATTTCACCAACTAAGATTACAGATTTTTCGCCAATTTATTGTGATCCAGAAGGAAATCACCCAGTAACCCAGTTTGATAAAAATGATGTTGAATATGCAGGCCTTGTTAAATTTGACTTTTTAGGACTAAGGACATTAACCATTATTGATTGGGCAATCAAAATGATTAATGAACGTCAGTTAAGAGAAGGAAATAAACCTATCGATATTACTCGAATTCCTCTCGATGATCAGGCGTCATTTGATTTGTTATTGAAAGCCGAAACAACAGCTGTGTTCCAACTTGAATCTCGAGGTATGAAAGACTTAATAAGGCGATTAAAACCTGACTGTTTTGAGGATATGATCGCTTTAGTTGCTTTATTTAGACCCGGTCCGTTACAATCAGGCATGGTAGACAACTTTATTGACCGTAAACATGGCAGAGAAGAAGTATCCTATCCTGATATTAAATATCAACATGAATCATTAAAACCTATCTTAGAACCAACATACGGTATTATTTTGTACCAAGAACAAGTTATGCAAATTGCTCAGACTTTGTCGGGTTATACATTAGGTGGTGCGGATTTATTACGTCGAGCTATGGGGAAGAAAAAACCTGAGGAAATGGCAAAGCAACGCTCTGTTTTTAAAGAAGGTGCCGAAAAGCAAGGTATCGATGGTGAGCTTTCCATGCGCATTTTTGATTTAGTGGAAAAATTTGCCGGTTATGGTTTTAATAAATCTCATTCAGCAGCTTATGCGCTTGTTTCTTATCAAACATTATGGTTAAAAACTCATTATCCAGCAGAATTTATGGCTGCAGTTATGACTGCCGATATGGATAATACTGATAAAATTGTCGGTTTGGTTGATGAATGCTTACGGATGGGATTAAAGGTTAATCCACCAGATATTAATAGTGGTCTTTATCACTTTCATGTGAATGATAAAGGTGAGATTGTTTATGGGATTGGGGCTATAAAGGGTGTCGGTGAAGGTCCTATTGAGGCAATTGTTGAAGCACGTAATAGTGGTGGATATTTTAAAAATATATTCGAACTTTGTGCTCGAACAGATATGAAAAAGATCAACCGCCGTGTACTTGAAAAACTTACTATGGCAGGGGCATTTGATAAATTAGGCCCTCACAGAGCAGCTATTTTGCATAGTATTAATGATGCAATGCAGGCAGCGGATCAATATGCAAAAGCTCAAGATATTGGTCAAGAAGATATGTTTGGAGTCTTAGCTGAAGAACCTGAACAAGTTGAGCATGCTTATGCTGCGGTACCTGAATTACCCGATCAAGTTTTGCTTGATGGAGAACGTGAAGCTTTAGGGCTTTATTTAACAGGGCATCCTGTAACGCAATATTTAAAAGAATTAAATCGTTATACTGGTGGATTGCGAATTAGTGAAGCATCTCCGACAGGCTGGGGAAAAACAGTTACTTTTGCTGGTATTGTTACTGATGCTAGGACTCGAATTACTAAAAAAGGTAAAAAAATTGGCTTGTTTACTTTAGATGATCGTTCAGGTCGTATTGATGGTATGCTTTTTGCAGAATCTTTGGAAAATTTTGGACATTTACTCGTAAAAGATAAGATCTTAATTGTTACAGGCCAAGTTAGTAATGATGATTTTAATGGTGGTTTTAAAATGTCAGTGCGAGATATTGTTGATCTAAAAGATGCCCGTACTAAATATGTAAAAGGACTGTCCATTACATTAACAGAAAGCGAAGCAAATCAAGCAATATTGCAACGTTTACAACAAGTTTTAGAACCTTATCGTCATGGTAGTGTGCCTGTTAGCTTATATTATCACCGGAGTGATTCGGTTGTTAGGATTCAATTCGGTACGACATGGAGGGTTATTCCAGAGGACGCTCTGATTATTGAATTAAAGACACTTATTGGTATTGATCGTATTGAATTTGAGTTTGAATAAGAAAATAAACTTGTTAATAGTAGTCTGGTTGATTAATTAAATTTATTAAATAATGTTACTTTAATTAAATGTAAGTGGTATAACATTTTGAATAGTTGAAGTCTAATAATATAAATTTAGGTGACTTCAATGAGTATTACATAGTAGAATTGGATTAATTTTATTTTAAGAATTAGCCAGTATACTGTATTAGATGTGTATTTTTTTAAAATACCAAATAAATTAAGAGGCAATTACAAGCGTTATGAACAATTTTTTGGAATTTGAAAAGCCGATAGCGGAATTAGAAGCAAAAATTAATTCCTTAAAGAATATTGATTCGCAACAAGTTGAATTAGATATTAATTTAGATAAAGAGATTAAGCAATTACATAAAAAAAGTCGTGAATTAACAAAAAAAATATTTGCTAATTTAACTCCTTGGGAAATTGCGCAACTAGCAAGACATCCAAATCGTCCTTATACATTGGATTATCTGAAAGAAATTTTTACTGATTTTGATGAATTAGCTGGTGATAGGGCTTATGCTGACGACAAAGCAATTGTTGGTGGAATAGCTCGTATTGATGGAAGATCTGTGGTGGTTATTGGGCATCAAAAAGGTCGAGAAACAAAACAGAAAATTTATCGGAACTTTGGTATGCCCGCTCCAGAAGGGTATCGTAAAGCTTTACGATTAATGCAATTAGCGGAGCGTTTTAAATTACCAATTATTACTTTTATTGATACTCCAGGTGCTTATCCTGGTATTGGTGCCGAAGAGCGAGGTCAAGCAGAAGCTATTGCTCGTAATTTAAGAGAAATGTCACGTCTTAAAGTACCTACTATTTGTACAGTAATTGGAGAGGGAGGCTCTGGGGGGGCTCTTGCTATTGGGGTTGCCGATAAAGTTAATATGCTTCAATATAGTACTTACTCTGTTATATCGCCAGAAGGTTGTGCTTCGATTTTATGGAAAAGTGCTGATAAAGCACCAGTTGCAGCTGAAGCTATGAATATGACTGCAGATAAATTACTAAAATTGAATCTTATTGATTCGATTATAGCTGAGCCACTGGGCGGTGCCCACCGTGATTATGCTGTTGTATCTAATTCACTCAAAACACAGTTACTTAGTGATCTTGATGAACTTGAAAGTATGGATTTATCTGTATTACTAGAAAGAAGATATCAACGCTTGATGAACTATGGCTACGTAAGGTAATTTTAAATTTGGAATATTGTAATGAAAAAATCGACAGGCTTACTACGTATCCTTAAAGCAACAAAATATTCTTTAAAAGGCTTAAAATCGGCGATCAAACATGAAGCTGCATTTCGCCAAGAGTTAATTCTATTAGTTGTGGCTTATATTGTTGTAATGCTAATTGATTTCTCTATTTATGAGCGTATTTTGCTACTTGGTTCAATTGGAGTGGTGATGATTACTGAGTTAATAAATAGTGCAATTGAGTGTGTAGTTGATCGTATTGGCTCTGAAAGGCATGATTTATCTGGCCGAGCAAAGGATTATGGCTCGGCGGCGGTATTTTTGTCGTTATTATTGACTATTATTTTGTGGATTTATCTATTTTCTTGTCATTTTTCATCATGATTTTTGATTTAAACGTAGGTTTTCCTGAAAGTTTTTGACAATAGTTTAATCGCAAAAAACTATTCTTAAACTAGAATAGGATTGGTTTTCCAATAAAAATTTATAAAAATATTATTATAATTACGCTGGAAAATAAAAATAACAACGCTTTTGTAGGAAAATACAGGGTTATTTACACTTTATGGTTAAAATAATCCTCTAAAAACTTATAAGGCGTTTTTTTCGAAATCGCTTTATGGGGTTTAATTGTATTATAATAGTTAATAAATCGTTTAATATTGTGTTTTCTATCTTTTTAATGGCTAAATATTTTCTGATTATTCTACATTTCCATTAAAGATCGTATCACTCTTTTGAGCTTTCCCATTCGTTTGTGGACAGGCTAGTTTCGTGAATTTTTGATGGATACGATGGTTGTTACACGTTTTAACAAATAGCTCTTCACCTGTGCCTTGATATTCATGTCCATTCTTGGAATAAATACATTCAATGATAAAGGATATAGGGTTAACACATTGTTTGTATAAATAGTGCTAGTTAAATCGGGATTTATTGGGAGTAAATGCCTGCATAAAGCTCTTGTGAAAAATCATCAATACTGACCGACAAATAAATACTCTCGCCTCTTTTGTTTGGCTTCGTTTTTAAGTAAAGGTAAACGTTTGGTATTGTAGTATTTCCTCCCAGATAGGTTTTGTTATAGCGTTTAGCTTGTCGCCTTAATTTAACTTCAATGGACTTTCCGCCTTTAACCAGACGTTTAATTTCTATATGTAAATGATGCAACTATTGGTTATCAATTATAGATTAAGTTAATTGTATAGACTGAATTACCATATCTTTATCAATACCATCTATCACTTCAGCATGGCCAATTTTAGTTGGTATAACAAGCCTTAATTGCCCAGATAATACTTTTTTGTCTCGTAACATATGTGGCAGATAAGATTCAATTGACATTTTTTTTGGTCTGTTAACAGGTAGTTTAGCGCGAATTAATAAGTTCTTAATTCGTTCAATATCAGTTTGATCCAATTTACCAAGTAATTTGGCTGTTTGTGCAGCCATTAGCATACCAACACTGACAGCTTCGCCATGTAGCCAATTTCCATAGCCTAGTTCTGCTTCTATGGCATGCCCATAAGTGTGACCAAGATTTAAGATTGCTCGCATGTTTTGTTCTGTTTCGTCAGCAGCAACCACTTGTGCTTTGAGTTCACAGCAATGGTAAATACAGTAGCTTAATGCATTAACATCTAGGTTTAGTAAATCGTTGATGTGTTCTTCAAGCCAATCAAAAAATTTAGCATCTAAAATAATGCCGTATTTTATAACTTCGGCAAGTCCAGCCGAAAGCTCTCTTTGCGGTAATGTTTTTAAACAACTAAGATCAATCACTACAGACTGTGGTTGATAAAATGCGCCAATCATATTTTTACCCAGTGGGTGATTAATCGCTGTTTTACCTCCTACCGAGGAATCAACCTGTGATAATAGCGTTGTCGGCACTTGAATAAACTTAATTCCACGTTGATAAGCTGAAGCGGCAAATCCTGCAATGTCACCAATCACACCTCCACCTAGTGCTATAAGTATACTACTGCGAGTATGATTGTTTGCCAGTAACGTTGTCAAAATGCTATTCCATGTTTCCATGGTCTTATATTTTTCACCATCGGGAACAACAACTGAATCGGTTTTTACACCATGCTTTTCAAGCATATCAATTAGTGTTTGTAAATAAAGTGGGGCTATGGTTTCATTGGTAGCAATGAGTACGCGTTGCCCTGCTTGGAGTTTAAAATGTTGAAATTCACTTAGTAGATTTTCACCAATTGTGATTGGATAACTGCGTTTAGCTAGCGCTACATTTAATGTTTTTTGCATATTAATTTCCAGACAAGTCAAAGTGGATTTATTGTTGCATGTTAGCGATAAAAAAGTGGCAGTGCAACTTAGAATCATTTAAACTTGTCAATAATTTCTATTTGTGATATTAAATTTTATATGTCTTTATCTATTGTTTTAGCACAAAAAAATTGGCGTGTGGGCGACATTGAAGGAAACGCTCAACAGATTATTGAATTGATAAATAGCCACTCATCCGATGATCTCATTATTTTTCCAGAACTTGCTTTGTGTGGTTATCCACCCGAAGATTTAATTTTTCGTTCTGATTTTAAAGCTCGTTGCCAAAAAGCATTATCGTTGATTCAACAAGCGAGTCGGTACTGTGCAGTTATTGTTGGACATCCGCATTGGCAAGATCAAAATATTTATAATGCCCTTTCATTTTTTTATGATGGCGAATTGTTAGCTCGCTATCATAAACAGCGATTACCTAATTATGATGTATTTGATGAAAAGCGTTACTTTACGGCTGACAATCAAACTTGCGTAGTTGATTTTAAAGGTAAAAGGATTGGTTTACTAATTTGTGAAGATCTTTGGCAATTTGAGCCAGTTGATAATATCCATAAGGCTCAGGCTGATTTTGTTGTGGCTATTAACGCTTCGCCTTATGACTGCGACAAGCAGAAAAATCGTCGAGAGTTAGTTAAACAGCATGTTAAACGAACAGGTTTACCTTTCATTTATGTTAATCAAGTGGGTGGTCAAGACGAGCTGGTGTTTGATGGCGGATCATTTGTTTGTAATGAGCTTGGTGAAATTGTTTGTCAGCTAAAATCATTTGAAGAGCAAGTTTCTTCTTTTGAATATGGTGTAAATCATCAGGCGATAATTGATAATAATGAAAATGATCAATTAGCTTCAGTTTATGATGCATTGGTACTTGCGACTCGCGATTATGTTACTAAAAATGGCTTTCAAGGTGCAGTATTAGGACTGTCTGGAGGGATTGATTCAGCTTTAACCCTTGCTATTGCAGTTGATGCGCTAGGAAAAGATAAAGTGCAGGCAGTGATGATGCCATTTCGTTATACAGCCGATATTAGTATTGCTGATGCCAAAGAAGAAGCTGAAATATTAGGGGTTGAATTTGATATTATTTCGATTGAGCCAATGTTTGATGCGTTTATGGCATCGTTAAGTCCAATGTTTGTTGGTACGCCAAAAGATACTACTGAAGAAAATCTTCAAGCACGTTGTCGTGGTGTTGTTTTAATGGCACTATCAAATAAACGGCGCAGGCTGGTGCTGACAACGGGTAATAAAAGTGAAATGTCGGTAGGTTATGCAACTCTTTATGGCGATATGGCTGGTGGGTTTGATGTTCTGAAAGATGTGCCTAAAACCATGGTTTTTGCATTGTCAAAATATCGGAATACTCGTTCTTATGTTATTCCTGAAAGAGTGATTACTCGCCCTCCATCAGCAGAGTTGGCTCCAGATCAAAAAGATGAAGACAGTTTACCGCCTTATGATATTTTAGATGGAATTTTGAAAGGTTATGTCGAACTTGATCTTTCCGTTGAACAACTTATTGCGCAAGGTTATGATGAAGCAACTGTAAGGCGTGTTATTAAATTGGTTGATATAAATGAGTATAAACGTCGCCAATCAGCGGTCGGTCCGAAAATAACAGCTCGTAACTTTGGCAAAGGTCGCCGTTATCCTATTACTTCTGCTTTTGGATTTAAAAATTGGTGATCTTGAATTAAAGGTAAATTAAATATGAAAAAGATTGAAGCTATTATTAAACCATTTAAATTAGATGATATTCGAGAGGCACTTGCTGATCAAGGTATTACAGGTATGACAGTTACTGAAGTTAAAGGTTTTGGTCGTCAAAAGGGGCATACTGAACTTTATCGCGGTGCGGAATATATGGTTGATTTTCTGCCGAAGGTGAAAATTGAACTTATTGTGTCTGATGATATTTTAGAAATGTGTATTGAGACTATTATGAAGACAGCACAAACCGGTAAAATTGGTGATGGCAAAATTTTTGTTTATAACGTTGAACAAGTCATTCGTATTCGAACTGGCGAAATGGATGAATCTGCGATTTAGTTTAAATTACTGAATGTCAGGTCGTTCTTGTTTGAGTAGCTCAGAAGTCACAATACCTTGAATCGAACAAATAAGAAGGTTCATATTTGGGCTTTTTTCGAGTAATAGCAGTTTTTCGGTGGTATCTGGAGCTGGAATGGTTTTAACACCGACAACAGTTCCGGTATTTTTATGCCAAGTCTGGAGATCGTCATTAATATTACGAATCTTTGGATTTGCGATATACAGTAGGTTATCTTCCATATTTTTCCAATCTACAAAATTCAAAGCATCTTTGATTTGATTAATATCATTATCGATTATAAATCCCCAGAAATAATATTTTCCCATTTTGCCAAGATCCATGGCACTATCATAATAGCCAATGATTGTTAGGTTTTTATAAGTCATAGGAGTTTTGAAATAAACGTAGTTTTTAGTTATATCAGAGCGATTTTCAATAACAATATTGGCTTGATTTTTATTAAAAACTTTTATATTAGTATATTTTTCTAGTTCATTTTTATTGCTATAAACTTCTTTAAAAAAATCAGAGTTGCAAAGCATTAACGAATCAATCAATGGCACTTTATCGGCTGATGCGATAAAAGAATAAAATATAAAAAATAGAGTAATGATGTTTTTTATCATATTGATTCGATTAGGCAAAATTTAGGTACCAAAATTAATGACCCCGTGATTGTATAATTATTACGACAGAATAACAATGTTAAAGCTATTTTCTTTTTTTCTAACTATTTAGCTTTGTCTTTCTTTGCTAAAACTCTTTACAAAAATTAATTTAATTTCACAAAAATATAATTTATCAAGTAATAATGTATTTTATATTTATATATGGAATGCAGATCGCATATTTATGTATTAATTTAGAAATAGTTTGAATATAAAATAACTATAATTTAGATTAACTATTAAGTTACTTCAGTTACTCAATAAAGTTTAGATGGAAATTAATTATGTGCTCAACATTTGCAAATCGAATTTTAACAGAGCTTTCTGACGTTGAAGATATTTCAATTAAAACGTTTTTTGGAGGATTTAGTGTTAATAGTAAAGATATAATGTTTGGTTGGGTTACCCAAAAAAGCTTTTATTTAAGAGGGCATCCAGATTATCGTTCACTTTTTATTAATTTGGGTATGCAGCCATTAAGTATAACGACAGGCATGTCTACTAAATTGCTTGATTATTATAAGGTAGGTAATGAACTTTTTAAGGATCATGAAAAACTGTTTTCTATGGTACAGATGGTGATAAAGTATACTAAAAAAGAGCAATATGAAAAAAACGAAATCAAAGCAAAACGGATAAAAGAGTTGCCAAATATGACTTTGTCGTTAGAAAGGTTATTGTGTAGTGTTGGAATTAAAGATGTTGATACCTTTCAAAAGGTAGGTTATTTGAATGCATATTATAAAATAAAACAAAAAAAAGAAACCATTTCCATTAATATATTGTTTGTTTTATATAGTTCTTTACATCGTTTTCATGTTGCAACTTTGTCCAAGGAGACTAAAAAAGAAATTGAACTTGAATATCAATGTTTTTTAAACCAGATGGATAATGACTCATATAAAGAATAATTTTGACTGGCTATGTTGATCAAAGTACTTATAATAATATCACCATAATAATAACAGTTATCTAAAAATGCTTTACGATGAAGTATAATTACATTTTTAGATAATTTTTTATGGTTGATATTATTTATGTTTTCTATCTACTATTTAGTTTAGTCAATTTGATGGTTTTCTACGTGGTGGACGTCTAAATGGTTTTGGATGAGGCAAATCAACCAGTAGCGCAGAAGGATCATATTGGCTAACAGGAATAGCATGATCAATTGCTTTTTCAATAGCAGGTAAATTTTGCGAATAACGTTCACAGGCTAATGAAATTGAGTAACCTCCAGCTCCTGCACGCCCTGTTCTTCCAATTCGATGACGATAATCATCACAATCATCGGGCAGATCATAATTAAAAACGTGAGTAACATTAGGTATATGTAATCCTCTGGCTGCGACATCGGTAGCAACTAAAATATCAAGATGACCTTGGGTAAATTGTTCTAAAATTGATAAACGTTTTTTCTGAGCAATATCACCAGTTAATAATCCAACACGATGACCATCAGCGATAAGGTGCCGCCAAATCTTTTCGCAAGTTACTTTGGTATTAGCAAACACAATGCAACGATCAGGCCATTCTTCCTCAATTAGTGTTTGTAAAAGTGCTAATTTATCTTCGTTAGATGGGAAAAATAGTTCTTCTTTAATGCGATGCCCAATTTTTTGTTCTGGTTCAACTTCAATATACTGAGGATTATTCATATGCTCAAAGGCTAATTCACGCACGTTGTGTGTTAATGTTGCAGAAAACAACATGGTTAATCTTTTTTGTGGTGGTGTCATATGTTTGAAAACCCAACGTATGTCACGGATAAATCCTAAATCAAACATGCGATCGGCTTCGTCTAATACGACAACTTGAATTGCGTCTAAATTAATATAATTTTGCTTTGCATAATCAATCAATCGTCCTGTTGTGGCAATTAAAATATCGACCCCTGTGGAAAGCATTTTTAATTGTTTATCATAGCCATCACCACCAAAAGCTAATCCTAATTTTAATCCTGTTTCTTCAGATAGCCGTTCAGCGTCATGGTATATTTGTACAACTAATTCGCGTGTAGGGGCAATAATTATTGCCCTTGGTTGATTTATTTTGTGATCAGGTAAAGGCTCATGATTCAACAAGTGATTAAATGTTGATGCTAAAAACGCCATGGTTTTGCCTGTTCCTGTTTGTCCTTGCCCTGCAATATCCATTCCGTTAGTGGTTAGCGGTAATGTCTTTTCTTGAATTGGTGTGCAATAAACAAATCCTTTTTTTTCAAGTGCTTTTAACACTGAAGGATGAAGAGGAAATTGGCTAAAAGTTGTTTTGGTAAGATATGATTGAATCATTATTGTTGTGAATATAATTATCAGAATTGTCAGATTATAACACACTAAATATAGTGACATCACTAATAATTATATCCTATTATACTAATTGCTAGTAGAGAAATTCAAAGTATTCTATTATTGTAAAAAGTAAAAATGTAGGAGACAAAAATGAGTGATAATATCGTTCAGTTATCAGAAGCAACTTTTGATAAAGTAGTTAATGAATCATCGAAACCAGTACTCGTTGATTTTTGGGCTTCATGGTGTAAGCCTTGTAAAATGGTTGCTCCGATTTTGGAAGAAATAGCTCAAGAATATAGCGATAAGATAGTTATTGCCAAATTGAATATTGAAGAAAATCCCAATATAGCACCTAAATTTGGTATTCGAGGTATTCCTACTTTATTGATTTTCAAAAACGGACAAGTAGCTGCCACTCAAGTAGGAGCTTTATCTAAAGCTCAACTTAGAGATTTTATTAATCCTCAATTGTAATAGTTACTTTATGTTTTTATAATATGGTTAATAGAGTAATGAATTTTGCATTACTCTTTTTTTGTGTCTTTAATTTTACTAGATTTATTAATTTATAATAGTTATATTCAATTAATTGTAGACAAATTAATGATTTTAGTGTAATCTGTGCTTCTCTTACATGTATCCCTTTCTGTAATTCATTGTTTTTATTGGTAAAGTGGTGAAATTCTATATTCAAATGTTCAATTATCATCAAAAGCTTAGCAATCGATTGAATTTAAGTGTTGTAAGAGAGCTTTTTTATAAGCGAATTAAACAAATATACAAAAATAATATTAAATTGCAAACATATCAATTTTATCCTCAAGAATTTTTAACATTATGAATTTAACTGAATTAAAAAACACTTCTGTTTCCGAGCTTGTAGCGCTTGGAGAAAAAAAGATGGGGCTTGAAAATCTTGCCCGACTTAGAAAACAAGACATTATTTTTGCAATCTTAAAACAACATGCCAAAAGTGGTGAAGATATTTTTGGTGATGGCGTACTGGAAATTTTGCAAGATGGATTTGGCTTTTTGCGTTCAGCTGATAGCTCTTATTTAGCTGGTCCTGATGATATTTATGTATCACCAAGTCAGATTCGACGATTTAATTTAAGGACTGGTGATACCATTGCAGGTAAAATCCGTCCGCCAAAAGAAGGTGAACGATATTTTGCTTTGTTAAAAGTAAATGAAGTAAATCACGATAAACCAGAAGATGCCCGCAATAAAATTCTTTTCGAAAACTTAACTCCACTTCATCCAAATTCTCGTTTACGAATGGAACGAGGTAACGGTTCTACCGAAGATATCACCGCAAGAGTTCTTGATTTAGCATCACCAATTGGTAAAGGTCAACGTGGCTTGATTGTTGCACCACCAAAAGCAGGTAAAACAATGCTTTTACAAAATATTGCACAAAGCTTAGCGGTTAATCATCCTGAATGCGAGTTAGTTGTATTAATGATTGATGAGCGTCCCGAAGAAGTGACCGAAATGCAGCGTCTAGTTAAAGGTGAAGTTGTTGCATCGACATTCGATGAACCAGCAGCAAGACATGTTCAAGTTGCTGAAATGGTTATTGAACGCGCAAAACGTTTGGTTGAACATAAAAAAGATGTGATTATTTTATTAGATTCGATCACCCGTTTGGCTCGTGCATACAATACAGTTGTTCCTTCATCAGGTAAAGTGTTGACTGGTGGTGTGGATGCGAATGCATTACATCGTCCGAAACGTTTTTTTGGTGCAGCACGTAATGTGGAAGAAGGTGGTAGTTTAACAATTATTGCAACAGCATTGATTGATACTGGCTCTAAAATGGATGAAGTTATCTATGAAGAGTTTAAAGGTACCGGTAATATGGAAGTCCATTTATCGCGTAAAATTGCTGAACGTCGTGTGTTTCCTGCTATTGACTTTAATCGTTCTGGTACACGTAAAGAAGATCTAATGACTTCGCCTGATGAACTACAAAAAATGTGGATTTTACGCAAAATTCTTAACCCAATGGGTGAGACTGATGCAATGGAGTTCTTGATCGATAAACTTGCCATGACTAAAACTAATGATGAGTTTTTCGAAATGATGAAACGTTCATGATTTATTCAGTTGATAGTAAATATCATTAAAGTCACGAAAAAGAGCCGTATTGTATTCTGATACGGCTTTTTTTATGGCAAAATATAGCGTAATTTATAAAACTTAATTAAGTTTTAGGTGTTGTTAAAACCTTATGGTTAAGGTTATAGAGGTTTAATAAAGGAGCCAAATCATGTCAAAACAACAAATCGGTGTTATTGGAATGGCAGTTATGGGGCGAAATCTTGCGCTCAATATTGAAAGTCGAGGATTTTCTGTTGCTATTTATAATCGCTCTAAAGATAAAACAGAACAAGTCATGGCTGAACATTCTGATAAGAAATTGGTTCCTTATTATACAATTGAAGATTTTGTCAATTCTTTAGAAAAACCACGCCGTATCCTGATTATGGTGCAAGCAGGTAAAGGTACTGATGCAGTAATTGATGAGTTGCGTCCACTTTTAGATAAAGGTGATATTATTATCGATGGTGGGAATGCCTATTTTGAAGATACAATTCGTCGAAACAAAACATTGTTAGCAGAAGGATTTAACTTTATTGGTACTGGTGTTTCAGGTGGCGAAGAGGGAGCGCTAAAAGGTCCATCAATTATGCCTGGTGGGCAAAAAGAGGCTTATGAACTAGTTGCTCCTATATTAGAGAAAATAGCGGCTAAAGCTAATGGTGAACCTTGTGTTGCTTATATAGGTCCAAATGGTGCAGGTCATTATGTAAAAATGGCACATAATGGCATTGAGTATGGCGATATGCAACTGATAGCTGAAAGCTATTCGGTATTAAAACATGCTGTTGGTTTAACTAATGATGAACTTGCTGAGGTGTTTACAGATTGGAATAAAGGCGAGTTAGACAGTTATTTAATCGAAATTACCGCTGATATCTTTAAGCATAAAGACGAAGATGGTAATTATTTAATTGATGTGATTTTAGATGCGGCAGGCAATAAAGGTACAGGTAAATGGACCAGCCAAAGTGCTTTAGATTTGGGTGAGCCTTTATCTTTAATCACTGAGTCTGTATTTGCTCGTTATCTATCAGCAATTAAAGATCAGCGAGTTGCGGCGGCAAAAGTGTTAAAAGGTCCTCAAAAAGCGCCTTATAGTGGTGATAAGCAGGAGCTCATAGAAAAAGTCCGTAAAGCACTGTATATGGGTAAAATTATTTCTTATGCACAAGGTTTTGCACAGCTAAAAGCTGCTTCTCATACATATCAATGGAATTTAAATTATGGTGAAATAGCTAAGATTTTTAGAGCAGGGTGTATTATTCGTGCACAGTTTCTTCAAAAAATTACTGATGCTTATGCCGATAATAATGAGATTGATAATTTATTGTTAGCGCCTTATTTTAATCAAACAGTTGAGGCTTACCAACAATCATTACGTGATGTGGTATCTTTAGCGGTACAACAAGGTATTGCTGTTCCAACACTTTCAGCAGCGATTGCTTATTATGATAGTTATCGATCAGCGGTATTACCAGCTAATTTGATTCAAGCTCAGAGAGATTATTTTGGTGCTCATACCTATGAGCGTATTGATAAAGAAGGTGTGTTCCATACCGATTGGTTAAATATTGAATCTTAATATTTTCAATTTATAATCTTATTTTGCTATACAAGAGTGCAAGTAAGTTTGCACTTTTGTATAGCTTTTTCCCCTTTTGTATCTCAATATTTCATAACTCCTTGTCATTATTGATTTTAAATTTGTCAAGTGATTTCATTTATTAAAAAGCCTAGAAAAACACTATATATTGTGTATAATTGAATATTATTTACTATATATAGTGTTATTTAAGCGGTAGAAAGCCTCGGGATTATATCAAAAAACTAATGATTTGATAAAAAATGAATAATAACAACGAATATTAATGTTGGTATAACACCTGTGACTAACGCGAGTTATTGATGGATATTGAGGAGTATATATGCCTGTAGTAATAAAACGAGATGGTTGTCAAACTGCATTTAATGAGACTCGAATTAAAGATGCAATTGTCAAAGCAGCTGTGGCGACGAATGTTCATGATCCTGATTATTGCGAAACGGTTGCTCGTGTTGTTACTAATCAAATGAGCGAACGTGAAAGTGTTGATATCAACGAAATTCAAAATGCAGTTGAAAATCAGTTAATGTCAGGCCCTTATAAAAAATTAGCGAGAACTTATATTGAGTATCGTCATGATCGTGATCGTGCTCGAGAAGAACGTAGCCGTCTAAATCAAGATATTCGAGGGTTAATTGAGCAAAGTAATGTCGCCATTTTAAATGAAAATGCTAACAAAGATAGCAAGGTTATTCCAACTCAACGTGATTTACTTGCGGGTATTGTAGCAAGGCATTATGCAAAGCAGTATTTATTACCTAAAGATATTTCTCGTGCTCATGATTGTGGTGAAATTCATTATCATGATTTAGATTATGCGCCATTTTTCCCTATGTTTAACTGTATGTTAATTGACTTAGATGGTATGTTAACAAATGGTTTTAAAATGGGTAATGCTGAGATTGAGCCTCCAAAATCAATTGCTACAGCAACTGCGGTAACTGCACAAATTATAGCGCAAGTGGCTAGCCATATTTATGGTGGCACGACCATTAATCGTATCGATGAAGTTTTAGCAAAGTTTGTTACTATTAGTTATAACAAACACAAACAAGTGGCTGAAGAATGGAATATCCCAAATCCAGAAGCTTATGCTGAAAGTCGCACTCAAAAAGAGTGTTATGATGCATTTCAATCTCTTGAATATGAAGTAAACACTTTACACACAGCTAATGGACAAACTCCGTTTGTTACTTTTGGTTTTGGTTTAGGAACTAGTTGGGAATCACGCTTAATTCAAGAGTCTATTTTAAAAGTTCGTATCAAAGGATTAGGTAAAAATCATAAAACAGCAGTTTTTCCAAAACTTGTTTTTGCCATTAAAGATGGTATTAACCATAAACAGGGCGATATTAATTATGATATTAAGAAACTTGCACTTGAGTGTGCAAGTAAACGGATGTACCCAGATATTTTAAATTACGATAAAGTTGTTGAAGTGACGGGTTCATTTAAAACGCCAATGGGTTGTCGAAGTTTCTTGGGCGTTTATGAAGAAAACGGCCAGTTAATTCATGATGGGCGCAATAATTTAGGTGTAATTAGTCTAAATTTGCCTCGTATAGCTATTGAAGCTAAAGGTGATGAAGCTCGATTTTGGGAAATTTTAGATAAACGTTTAGAACTATGTAAAAAAGCATTAATGACGCGTATTGCTAGACTTGATGGCGTAAAAGCAAGAGTGGCACCAATTTTATATATGGAAGGTGCTTGTGGTGTAAGGCTTAACGAAGATGACAATGTTTCTGAAATTTTCAAAAATGGGCGAGCTTCAATTTCTTTAGGTTATATTGGTCTTCATGAAACATTAAATGCACTTTACGGAAATCAAACGCATCCATTTGATAGTGATAAATTACGCGAAAAAGGTGTGGCAATTGTTGAGCGTTTACGTAATGCGGTGGATCAATGGAAGAACGAAACCGGTTATGGGTTTAGTTTATATAGCACACCAAGCGAAAATTTATGTGATCGATTTTGCCGACTTGATACGGC
Source organism: Gilliamella sp. ESL0232 (assembly GCF_013346885.1). Taxonomy (NCBI): domain Bacteria; kingdom Pseudomonadati; phylum Pseudomonadota; class Gammaproteobacteria; order Orbales; family Orbaceae; genus Gilliamella; species Gilliamella sp. ESL0232. The sequence continues at coordinate 164,376 of NZ_JAAEDW010000005.1, forward strand.
TGAATTTGGTGTAATTCCAGGTGTTACTGATAAAGGTTATTACACTAACAGTTTCCATCTTGATGTTGAGAAAAAGGTTAATCCGTACGAAAAAATCGAATTTGAAAAACCTTATCCTCAAGTTGCTAATGGTGGTTTCATCTGTTATGGCGAATATCCAAATATGATTAACAATATCAAAGCATTAGAAGATGTTTGGGATTATAGTTATTCACGAGTTCCTTATTATGGGACTAATACGCCAATAGATGAATGTTATGAATGTGGTTATACCGGTGAATTTTCTTGTACCAGCAAAGGCTTTGTTTGCCCAAGTTGTGGTAATCATGATTCTTCAAAAGTATCGGTTACTCGTCGTGTTTGTGGATATTTAGGTAGTCCTGATGCCCGCCCATTCAATGCAGGTAAACAAGAAGAAGTAAAACGTCGAGTTAAACATTTAAATAATGGTCAAATTGGTTAATAATCAATAAATATTTATGAATTATCATCGTTATTATTCTGTCGATGTTGTTAATGGGGAAGGAACTCGCTGTGTTCTTTTTGTTGCCGGGTGTGTACATCAGTGCCCAGGTTGCTATAACAAAAGTACATGGGGAGTAAATTCTGGTTTACCATTTACACAAGCACTTGAAGATCAAATCATTAAAGATTTACAAGATACTGAAATAAAACGTCAAGGATTATCGCTTTCTGGCGGTGATCCTTTGCATCCTAAAAACGTTGCAACTATATTAAAACTGGTCCAACGTGTTAAATCTGAGTGCGATAATAAAGATATTTGGCTTTGGACTGGGTATAAGCTTGATGAGTTAACAGCTGAACAACAAGCGGTTATTCCTTATATTGATGTGTTAATTGATGGGAAATTTGTGCAGGAACTTGCTGATCCTCGCCTATTATGGCGAGGAAGCAGCAATCAAGTTATCCATCGTTTTAAATAAAAATCATGGGCTAATTAGTGAGATTTATGTAAATTTAGAAGATAAGAAATAGCTTCTCGGTAGTTAATTTCAAGATTTTCGCTACTTGATGAAGTGATATGCAAATCAGTAATTTTGCCATTATGAATTCCATAAACCCAACCATGCAAATTAACCTTTTGACCTCGTTGCCATGCAGATTGAATAATTGTAGAGTGTCCAAGATTGTATACTTGTTCGATTACATTAAGTTCACATAAAACATCCAAACGGATATCGGGTGGAAATTCCCCTAGAAGTGAGCTGTTTCGAAACCAAAGATCACGAATATGCAGTAACCAGTTATTAATTAGTCCTAAATCAGGATTTTCAACCGCATCACGAATTCCACCACAACCTAAATGACCACAAACAATGATATCTTCAATTTTAAGTACATCCACTGCATATTGAACGACAGATAAACAGTTTAAATCAGTGTGTATTACAAGATTACCAACATTACGATGCACAAATAACTCACCTGGCTTTAACTTAATGAGTTTTTCTGCTGACACACGACTGTCTGAACAGCCGATCCATAAAAATTTAGGGTTTTGTTCAACTGCAAGTTGTTTAAAAAATTCAGGATCTTCTTGCTCTATTTTTTCTGACCATTCGTGGTTAAAACGGATCAGATCGTTTACATCAAACATAATTAATATTTCCCAATATATTTCATTATTATTTTTTTATTTTAAGTTATTCAATATGCTGAATCTTACTTTTCATTATTAATTTACGCCACAAAGGAGTTGTTAATAGTTTGGCTTTAACAATTTTACTATAAAGTTTGAAGCGTAATGGTATTGTACGTTGATAATAACATTTATTAGGTTTTGGATGGCCACTATTTAATATTTTACTTAAAATTTCAGCGCTATCTAAAGCATAGCTAATACCTTCTAACGAACTTGCACTAATAAAACCAGCAGCTTCACCAATTAAAAAAATATTTTCATTACCAGTATAAAAATCACGTAGCCGATTTGGATAAACCACTAAACATTTTTCTGTTTTGAGAGGTTTGCCAAAAATAAAACCTTGTGTAGTCAATTTTTCTTTTAATTGTTCAAAATTTTGATTCGCTACTTTTTTAGGAAAAGCACCGCCAAAGATAAAATAACCATTTTTTGAAATACTCCACGAGTAGCAATTTGTTAATTCATTGTCGAATATACAAGAATTAAATGGAGTTGGATGTTGCTCTATAAACCATTGTTGTATCGCTACATATTGTCTTATCGTATGTTGAGGATATCGCATTCGTCTAACCAGAGAATTGGCACCGTCAGCACCGACCACATATTGAGCAGTGGCGTTGTGTTCATTTTTATTTTCATCAAGATAAGTGATCTGATAACCATCAATAATGCGTCTTACTTCTTTACAGAGTGTATTATGAAGGACGGTTACATTTGATGGTATTAGTGACTTTAGCCACAGATCAAATTTGTGCCGATCAAAACTTACATAACTCCGCTGATAATTGCGAATAAGTTTGGTTTGTAAGTCATAAGTTCTGACACTAAAAATTTGAGGATCAGTTAAAATATCAGCGGGTAAGTTTATATTTTGCCTAGCAAAGACTTTTTGTGCATCATCTGCTAATAGTCCCCCACAAGGTTTATGAAATCCGCCATTTCCCGTTTTATGTTTTGTATCTAATGCAATGACTTTGAATGAAGGACTCAGTAAACGGGCTAGCGTACTGCCAGCAGGCCCTAGTCCTATAATCGCGATATCGTAATCCATGTTATTGTGTAGTTCTTTTTTACCATGTTTAAAAGCCATTTATGTTAGCAAATTAAATTATGTGTGACTATTAAAGATGAGCACTTCTCTATGCCAGTTAACTTGTAAAAAAGTTTCAGGTAACTATGTGTTTCAGTATAAAATTAGATATAAACGTCTTTTTTAATGAATTTATTTTTGTTATTAATCTGACTTGTTTTTGCAAGTGAATCAAATATATTTTTCCCTCGACTGAATATTATCGTATTGATATAAGGACATCTTGCGGTATATGTCATATAACCCAAATTGTATGTGAAAATAGTATATTCACTATAAGGCGCTAATTTGTTTGAGTCAATCATTGATTAATCGTAATTATTTACTAGATTCAAAATAAGATAAAATTTTTAACTTATTTATTTTTAGTTGTTTTTATTGATCTCAAAAAAGCGATGTTTTCAATTTTTAATGAAATTCATTTAACTATTAGTAAATAGCTTCTATAATAATCGCCAATTTATCACGCATAAGAGTTAACAATGGAAAAGTTTCACGTAACAGGTCCAACATCGCTAAATGGCGAAGTGGTTATTTCTGGCGCAAAAAATGCTGCGCTACCCATTTTATTTTCTGCAATTTTGGCGGAAAAACCAGTAGAACTTCGAAATGTTCCTAAATTAAAAGATATCGATACAACTTTGGAATTGCTAGGCCAGCTAGGTGTAAAATATGAACGAAATGATTCTATTTACCTTGATGCAGGTCATCTGAATAACTACTGTGCACCTTATGAGCTAGTAAAAACTATGCGTGCTTCAATTTGGGCTTTAGGCCCTCTTGTCGCTCGTTTTGGGCAAGGACAAGTTTCATTACCTGGCGGTTGTGCTATTGGTGCAAGGCCTGTTGATCTTCATATTAGTGGTCTTGAACAACTTGGTGCGACAATCGCACTTGATGAAGGCTATGTTAAAGCGTCAGTCAATGGAAAACTAAAAGGTACTCATATTGTCATGGATAAAGTGAGTGTTGGCGCGACCGTTACGATTATGTCAGCCGCAACTTTAGCTGAAGGCAAAACTATCATCGAAAATGCAGCATGTGAACCTGAAATTGTTGATACCGCTAAATTCTTAAATATGTTAGGCGCTAAAATTACTGGTGCTGGTACAATGCGTATTGAGATAGAAGGGGTTGAACGTTTAGGTGGTGGTATACATGAAATAGTTCCTGATCGTATTGAAACAGGGACTTTTTTAGTTGCGGCAGCTATATCTAGAAGTAAAATCACTTGCCGTAAAACTGATCCAACCCTACTTGATGCGGTGCTTTCTAAATTGAAGGAAGCTGGTGCTAAGATTGAGGTAGGTGAAGATTGGATTTGTTTAGATATGCAAGGAAAAAGGGCAAAAGCTGTTAACATTCATACTGCTCCGCATCCAGGTTTTCCTACTGATATGCAAGCACAATTCTCATTGCTAAATATGGTTGCTGAAGGTACAGGAATCATTAAAGAAACCATTTTCGAAAATCGATTTATGCATGTTCCTGAGCTAATTCGCATGGGTGCAAAAGCAGAAATTGAAGGTAATACCTTAATTACCCATGGTGTTGAAACATTGAGCGGTGCACAAGTGATGGCGACGGATTTGCGGGCGTCAGCGAGTCTAGTTTTAGCTGGTTGTATTGCTGAAGGTTTAACCACTGTTGATCGTATTTACCATATAGATCGAGGCTATGACAATATTGAAGCAAAATTAAGAAAATTAGGCGCCAATATTGAAAGGGTGAAATAATTCATTTTCGATAAAAAATTAATAAGTTGTTTTTTCAAAAGGAGCGTAATGATGACAAAGCAAGCATTGGTGTTTTTATCGAATGGTTGTGAAGAAACAGAAGCAGTAACCACTATCGATTTATTAACCCGAGCTGATATTAAAGTTACTACTGCAAGTATTTCAAATTCTCGTGAAATTGAATGTTCTCGAGGGGTAACCATTTTGGCCAAAAAAATACTTTCGGATGTTCAATACATTGATTTTGATGTTGTTGTTTTACCTGGAGGTGTTAAAGGCGCTGAAAATTTTCGAGATTGTCCATTGCTAATCGAAAAATTGAAACAAACGCACCAAAGTGGCGGTATTGTTGCTGCAATCTGTGCTTCTCCAGCTATGGTTTTACAACATCATAACTTATTTCCACACGCATATATGACTGGTTATCCAACCACTAAAGAGGCGTTTAAAAATTGGAAGTCCGATAGAGTTTATTTTGATGAGTTGTATAAAGTTATTACTAGCCAAGGTCCCGCAACGTCTATTGATTTTGCTTTAAAAATTATAGATGCGTTGTTAGGCCGAATAAAAGCAGCTGAAATTGCTCGGCAATTAGTTCTTCCTTTGGGAATTGAATCCTATCAATAAATAGGTACTAAATGTCAAATTCACATTTGTATGAAAAATTAGTTAAAAGAGCGACGCTAGGCGCTGTTTCAATCTCTATTTCCTTAATTTTAATTAAATTTATTACTTGTTGGTTTACTGGTTCAATAAGTTTATTTGCTTCATTATTAGATTCAAGTATCGATTTACTTGCTTCTGGTGTTAACTTTTTTTTAGTTCGTTATGCACTAAAGCCCGCAGATGCTGATCATACTTTTGGTCATGGCAAGGCCGAATCTTTGGCAGGATTATTACAAAGTGCGTTTATTATTGGTTCTGCAATAATTTTATTACTTTCTAGCATTCGCTCTTTTATTTATCCGAATGAACTGCAGGAACCTTTATTGGGGATTATTGTCTCAACTGTTTCTGCTGTAGTGACATGCATTCTTGTTTTGTATCAAAGATATGTTGTAAAAATCACTAAAAGTAATGCTATTCAAGCCGATATGTTGCATTATTCTTCCGACATGTTGTTGAATATTGCTGTTATAATTGCACTTTGTTTAAGTTGGTATGGCATTACTTATGCTGATGCGGCCTTTGCAATTTTTATTGCTTTGTATATTTGTTATAATGCTTATCACATTGCACATAATGCAATTAAAGACCTATTGGATCATGCTTTACCAGATAGTGATAATTTGCGAATAGCTGAAATTGTTGCTTCATATCCAGATGTAAGAGGTTTTCATGATCTAAAGACCCGCCAAGCAGGCCCTCTCAAATTTATTCAATTGCATCTTGAATTAGACGATGATATGCCTTTAATCACTGCTCATGCCATTGCTGATGCTATTGAAAAACATATTTCTAAAGAATTTTCTCCTGCAACGGTGATTATTCATCAAGATCCAATTTCTGTTGTGCCCATCGAAATGATGAAGTAGAAAACTTAATCAAAAATAGCTTTTATTGTCTATTGTTAGATATCTGTTAAGACTCTATAATAACTAAAAGTTAATAATTTGGAGTTATTTTATATGATAAAAAAAATAGGTATTTTAACCAGTGGTGGCGATGCTCCAGGAATGAATGCTGCTATTCGAGGTGTAGTGAGAACAGCATTATCAGAAGGGTTGGATGTTTTTGGTGTTTATGATGGTTATATGGGACTTTGTGAAGATCGCATTGTTCAACTAAAGCGTTCAAGTGTATCTGATATTATTACTCGTGGTGGTACATTTCTTGGTTCGGCTAGATTTCCAGAGTTTAAAGATAAAGCTGTAAGACAAAAAGCCATTGCTAATCTAAAAAAACATCAAATTGATGCTTTAGTTGTTATTGGTGGTGATGGTTCATATATGGGCGCAATGCGATTAACTGAAGAAGGTTTTCCATGTATTGGTTTACCAGGAACTATTGATAATGATATTCGTGGTACTGATTATACTATAGGTTATTTTACTGCACTTAGTACTGCTGTTGAAGCAATCGATAGATTACGTGATACTTGTTCTTCACATAACCGAATTTCAGTTATTGAAATAATGGGGAGAGATTGTGGTGATTTAACCTTAAATGCAGCAGTTGCTGGTGGTTGTGAATTTATGATTATTCCAGAGGTTTCTTATACGAAGGAAGATCTAATCGAAGAAATTAAACTAGGCTTTGCAAAAGGTAAAAAACATGCAATTGTGACTGTTACAGAACATATGTGTGATGTAAATCAACTTGCAGTAGACATTGAAGCTGCTGTTCATCACGAAACTCGTGCCACAGTATTAGGGCACGTTCAACGTGGTGGTTCTCCTGTCCCTTATGATCGTATTTTGGGGTCTCGTATGGGGGCTTATGCTGTTGAATTACTGCTACAAGGCTATGCAGGTAGAAGCGTTGGCGTACAAAATGGTAAATTAGTACATCACGATATTATAGATGCTATCAATAATATGAAGCGTCCATTTGATATGGATCTATACAATACAGCCAAACGATTATTTTAAATGTTAATTGTGCCATTTAAGCATAATTAGTAATAGATAAATATCTGATTGTTTTATTAATAGGTGAACTGGTAAAAATGATATTTTATGACAGTCACCTATTTGTTTATCTACTAACTCCTTTAAAATGAGTCGATATGGAATTAGGCTGCTTTTAATAATAAAAGAGTTTTTATTTATCAAGTATGGATGTGAATCATAGTAAACTAATTACAATGTTATATTGGTAATTTTATGACACTACATTTTTTAGAAGATAATGATCGTTTTTATGCTTGTGATGCTAATAATAAAGAAATAGCTGAAATGACCTTTACAAGGGTCGGGAAAGATAAAGCTACTATTAATCATACTTATGTTGATTCTGCGTATCGTGGTCAAGGTATTGCAGATAATTTATTAGACCTTGTAGTAGAAAAATTACAGCAAGAAAAGCGTGAGATTATTCCTATTTGCTCGTTTGCTATTAAGAAATTAACTAGAAAATCAGATTGAAAGGCACTACCCTAAATTTTGTGTATTTACCTATTCAAGGTGACGGTTGATTCAGTCACCAAATTTTATAATGAACCGACTTATAGCATTTTTTTAAGTTTTGGATTGATATAGCCAATTTATTACAAGCGTGTGGTATTGTCCAAAAAATGACTTTTTTAACTGATTTATCTGTTTGTAAAACTTTACATTTCTTGATGATATGGCGAATAGGACTGTTTAAAGACTCTATTGCATTGGTGATGTAAATTTGCTTTGCGAATGTCAACGGGTAAGTACAAGGTGCTGAGGTTTTCCCAGTTCCTATACGCTACGACTGGCTAGTATAGTCCTACTTTTCAACCCAAATTGACCCAAAATGCGTAAATGCTTGTGCTTGCTGTTCTGTTGTAGCCTGATAAATCGCTTTCAAATTTTTTGTTATCGCTTTACACAAATTTTTACTTTGTCGATAATCAATTAAATGATATCGACAGCACGACGGTAACTGGCATAAGTTCTTTTTTTCATTTTTTATGAAAAAATAAATTCTAGCTATTAAAATCAATAACGTTTTATTTTAATTAATAAATTTGAACTATTGATTAATAATACTACATATAGTGATAAATTCAATTAATAGGTACTACATATTGTATATTTTGATAAATATCAATTATCATAATTAAAAACATACTTTAACATTGGAATGAAAGAATGAATAAATCAATACTCGTTACCAAACGAGATGGAAAGAAAGAACCAATAAACCTTGATAAAATCCACCGTGTTATTACATGGGCTGCTGAAGGATTAGAAAATGTTTCTGTTTCTCAGGTTGAATTACGTTCACATATTCAATTTTATGATGGCATTCGTACATCGGATATTCATGAGACAATTATTCGTGCTGCAGCCGATCTGATCTCACAAGAAGCGCCAGACTATCAATATTTAGCCGCACGCTTAGCGATCTTTCATTTACGTAAAAAAGCCTTTAATCAATTTACCCCACCTTCACTTTATGAACACGTTAAAAAATTGGTCGACAGTGAACTTTATGATAAACACTTGCTTGAAGATTATACGCAAGAAGAATTTGAACAAATGGATAAGATTATCGATCACTGGCGAGATATGTCTTTTTCGTATGCCGCAGTTAAACAGCTTGAAGGAAAATATCTAGTACAAAATCGTGTCACTGGCGAGATTTATGAAAGCGCGCAGTTTTTATATATTCTAGTTGCAGCTTGCCTTTTCGCTAATTATCCTAAAGATACACGTCTTAGTTATATCAAACGCTTTTATGATGCCGTTTCAACCTTTAAAATTTCGCTACCAACGCCAATTATGGCGGGGGTTCGTACTCCTACTCGACAGTTTAGTTCTTGCGTATTAATTGAATGTGATGATAGTTTAGATTCTATTAACGCCACAGCAAGCGCTATTGTTAAATATGTATCACAACGAGCTGGAATTGGGGTTAATGCAGGGCGAATTCGTGCGTTAGGAAGCTCAATTCGTGGTGGTGAAGCTTTTCATACAGGCTGCATTCCATTTTATAAATATTTCCAAACAGCGGTTAAATCTTGTTCGCAAGGTGGTGTGCGAGGAGGAGCAGCAACTGTTTTCTATCCTCTTTGGCATTTAGAAGTTGAAAGTTTATTAGTATTACGTAACAACCGTGGCGTTGAAGAAAATCGTGTCCGCCATTTAGACTATGGCGTACAAATCAATAAATTAATGTATCAACGTTTAATCAAAAACGAAAATATTACTCTATTTAGCCCATCGGACGTTCCTGGACTTTATGATGCCTTCTTTGCCGATCAAGATAAGTTTGAAACGCTTTATCACCAATACGAACAAGATCCAAATATCCGCAAACGCGAAGTTAAAGCCGTTGAACTCTTTGCATTATTAATGCAAGAGCGCGCATCAACTGGACGTATTTATATCCAAAATGTCGATCATTGTAATACTCACAGCCCATTTAATGCACAATTAGCACCTGTTCATCAATCTAATTTATGTATGGAAATCGCACTGCCAACAAAACCGCTTAACAACGTTAATGATGAACATGGCGAAATTGCCCTTTGCACATTATCAGCCTTTAATTTAGGTAAAATAGAATCTCTAGATGACTTTGAAGAGTTAGCCGATTTAGCGGTACGCGCTCTTGATTCACTACTTGATTACCAAGATTACCCTGTACCTGCAGCTCGTCATTCTTCATTAAATCGTCGTACATTAGGTATTGGTGTTATTAACTATGCCTATTATTTAGCAAAACATGGGGTTAAATATTCCGATGGCAGCGCCAACAATTTAACTCACCGTACCTTTGAAGCCATGCAATACTATTTGCTAAAAGCATCGAATAATCTAGCTAAAGAAAAGGGAACCTGCCCATTATTTAGTCAAACCACATATTCGCAAGGTATTTTACCTATTGATACTTATAAAAAAGATTTAGATACCATTACTAAAGAGCCATTACACTATGACTGGGAATCACTACGAGCATCAATTAAAACCTATGGACTTCGTAATTCGACATTATCGGCATTAATGCCATCAGAAACTTCATCACAAATTTCCAATGCAACAAATGGTATTGAACCACCACGTGGTTTTATTAGTGTAAAAGCATCAAAAGATGGTATTTTAAAACAAGTGGTTCCTGAGTATAACCATCTGAAAAATTTTTACGAATTACTTTGGCAAATTCCAAATAACACTGGTTATTTACAATTAGTAGGCATCATGCAGAAATTTATTGATCAATCAATTTCTGCTAATACTAATTATGATCCGGCTAAGTTCCCAAATAATAAAGTACCCATGAAACAGCTATTATCAGACTTATTGACTGCTTATAAATTTGGCGTAAAAACACTCTATTATCATAATACACGCGATGGCGCTGAAGATATTCAAGGTGATATTGTTCCAACAACCCATTCGGATGATGGCTGTGAAGGTGGCGCTTGCAAAATTTAACCTTGATTAAAACTAAATAGCTACACGCTAAAATTCAATTTTTTATCGGGGAAAACTAGTAATTTCCCCATTCAACTTGCCTTTTACACTGTCAAAAGGAAGCGGTAAAAGCAACAGTAAATGAGTAGGAGTTCTTTTATGAGTATGAATTACAGTACCTTTTCGCAAGTGCATAACGACCAGCTTAAAGAACCAATGTTCCTTGGACAATCAGTGAATGTTGCGCGTTATGATCAACAAAAATATGAGATGTTTGAAAAGCTAATTGAAAAACAACTTTCTTTCTTTTGGCGCCCAGAAGAAGTCGATATTTCACAAGACCGTATTGATTATGCTGCGTTACCAGAGCATGAAAAACATATTTTTATCAGCAATTTAAAATATCAAACTCTGCTTGATTCCATCCAAGGCCGTAGCCCTAATGTTGCTTTACTGCCACTTATTTCAATACCTGAATTGGAAACATGGGTAGAAACTTGGTCGTTTTCTGAAACCATTCATTCTCGTTCATATACTCATATCATTCGTAATATCGTTAACGATCCATCTGTGGTTTTTGATGATATTGTCACTAATAAAGAAATTCAAAAACGTGCTGGTGACATTGCAGGTTATTATGATGATCTTATTAGCTATGCAAGTTACTATAATTTATTTGGTGAGGGTGAACATAACATCAATAATCGCACTGTTTGCATTAATTTACGTGAACTTAAAAAGAAACTTTACTTATGTTTAATGAGTGTCAATGCACTTGAGGCTATTCGCTTCTATGTTAGTTTTGCCTGCTCATTTGCTTTTGCTGAACGAGAACTAATGGAAGGGAATGCTAAAATCATTAAACTTATTGCCCGCGACGAAGCGCTACATTTAACTGGCACTCAGTTTATGATCAACACACTACGCAGTGGTGAAGACGATCCCGAAATGGCTGAAATTGCCAAAGAGTGTGAACAAGATTGTTATAACTTATTTTTACAAGCCGCTAATCAAGAAAAACAATGGGCAGAATACCTGTTTGAGGGCGGCTCAATGATTGGTTTAAATAAAGATATATTATGCCAATATGTCGAGTATATAACGAACATTCGTATGCAAGCGGTCGGACTAAAATTACCTTTTGAAGCTAAATCCAATCCAATTCCATGGATTAATAACTGGCTTGTTTCCGATAATGTGCAAGTAGCACCACAAGAAGCCGAAATGAGCTCATATTTAGTTGGACAAATTGATTCTGAAATTAATGAAGATGATTTAAGCGATTTTACTTTATAATTTTATACTCAAACACATACTTACCTGAAACTTTTTGACAAAGGGAACAAATTATTGTTCCTTTTTTGTTGTTAATATCAATTAATAATAATTTTCTTTCTTCTAACCGTAGCTTGACAGTCATTTAAAATCGGGTAACGATATAGCTATTGAATTGTCTTAATTTGATAATATATCTATGACTAAAACCCATTTGTGTTACCCAGTCTCTCCACTTAATTTCAATGATGAACAGATAAATATTACATATCTAAAACAGCAGCTTGAGGAGTTTCAACAGTGGTCCATGGTCCAGTTTGAACAACAAGCTGACATTGATACCTTAGTGCATTTACGCAGTCAATTTATTGACCGTTTACTTGAGCGCTTATGGCGTTTTTATCAAATACCTAAACATGTTTCTTCCTTCTTTAAACGTAATCGTATCGCTTTGGTTGCTGTTGGTGGTTATGGTCGAGCGGAATTACACCCACTGTCAGATATTGATATTTTAATTTTAAGTGATTATCCGTTGACTAAAGAGATAGAAAAACAGATCAGTGATTTAGTTCGCTTGTTATGGGATTTACATTTAGATATAGGGCACAGTGTTAGAACATTAAGAATCTGTCTACAAGAAGCAAAAAATGATATCACAATAATGACTAATTTGATTGAATCAAGGCTTATTTCTGGCAATCAATTACTATTAGATGAACTACACAAGCAAATTTTTAGCGATAAAATCTGGCCGTCTCGTGCTTTTTATAAGGCAAAAATACAAGAACAACATGAACGTCATAAGCAATATCACAGCACCTCTTATAACCTAGAGCCTGATTTGAAAAATAGTCCAGGAGGATTGCGAGATATGCAAATTATTCAATGGATAGCGATTCGTCACTTTGGTGGCGAATTTCTACAAAAAATAGCTGATTTCAACTATTTAACCCCTGAAGATATTGAAGACTTTAAAACTTGTCGTAAATTTTTATGGAGAATACGTTTTGCGCTTCATTGTGTCATAACTCGTTATGATAATCGTTTGTTATTCGATCGTCAGTTAAGCATTGCTAACATGTTAGGTTATCAAGGCGAAGGTAATGCTCCTGTTGAGAAAATGATGCATGATTATTATCGTGTTGCTCACAATATTACTGAACTTAATCAAATGTTATTACAACTGTTTTATGAATCTATACTTGAACATAATCCACACAACAAACCTTACGATATTGATAAATATTTTCAAGTTCGAGACAACCTAATTGATGTAAAAGATAATGACATTTTCAAAAAAGCTCCCGTCATGATTATGCAGCTTTTTCACACTATTTTGTTGAATCCTCAAATTACAGGACTGTATTCTAATACAATTAGACAATTACGTTCCGCTCGGCGCACACTAACCACTTTACTTTGTGAAGATGCAAAAGCAAGAGCGTTTTTTATGTCGATTATCAAGCACCAAGATGCAATTAATAAAGCCATTTTACCAATGCATAAATACGGTATACTTTCTGTCTATATACCGGGTTGGAAACATATATCTGGGATGATGCAATTTGATCTATTCCATGCTTACACTGTTGATGAACATACCATCCGCTTGCTGCTTGAACTTGATAGTCTTAAAACCGAAAGTGGCAAACAAAAACATCCTAATAGTGCAAAAGTCTTTGCTAAATTACCTAAACTCGAATTATTGGTAATTGCTAGTCTATTTCATGATATTGGCAAAGGTAGGCATGGCGATCACTCGGAAATTGGCGCTCATTTAGTTGAAAAATTTTGTCAACTACACGAACTCGAAACCAAAGATACTGATTTAATTTGCTGGTTAGTACGTTATCACTTACTGATGTCTGTTACCGCTCAAAGCAGAGATTTACAAGATCCTGCGGTAATTGGAGAATTTGTTCAATTGGTCAAAAGTAAGCGTCGCTTACAGTATTTGTTATGCCTAACAGTAGCTGATGTTTGTGCTACAAACGAAACGCTTTGGAATAATTGGAAACAAAGTTTAATGCGCGAACTCTATCTTAGTGCAGCAAGTTCCTTTGACTCTGGTATACACCAAATACCCGAACAGCGAAGTGTTGCACGTAAAAATAAGCAAGAGGCATTAACCATTTTAGTTAAACAAAATTATGATGAACAAATTATTAAAGAGCTTTGGCAAAACTATCGCATTGACTACTTTGTCCGTTATACAACCGAACAAATTGTATGGCATGCAAAAATTTTATTGCAACATGACTTGGGCAAAACATTAGTAGCCATAAATCCAAATCCATCTCATGGTGGTAGTGAGCTTTTTATTTATTCGCCTGATAGACCTTATCTATTTGCAACTGTGTGTAATACGCTAAGTATGCATAATTTAACTATTCATGATGCACTTATCATTACGAATAAAAAAGGATTTGCACTCGATACATTTATCGTATTAGAGCCTAATGGACAGACTGTACAAGAAGATAGAAACCAAGGTCTAGTAAATGCACTTGATAAAGCACTACAACAACCTGTATACAAACCTGTCACCATAAAACCACCGAAACAACGATTGCGATCGTTTTCAGTGCCGACTCAGGTTAACTTTCTTTCAGCCTTTAATGACAGCCAAACCTATATGAAGCTCATAGCACTTGATAGACCGGGATTGCTGGCTTGTGTGGGCGAAATATTTGCTAATTTAGATTTATCATTACGGAGCGCTAAAATAGCAACTATCGGCGAACATATTGAAGATCTGTTTATTCTAACTGATAAAAACAATCAAGCGCTTGATGATGAAACATGTCAAAAACTTCGAGAATCAATCATTATAGCTTTTGATTCAATGAATTAATTTAATTAACCAAAAGATATAACTTATGCAATTTTTTATTATTTTATTTCCTATTTTTTGTATCTTTATTGTAGGTTTTATCGCACAAAAAGCCTTAAAATTTGATGTCGCCAACCTATCGAAAATGTCACTTTATGTGCTATCGCCCTTTTTGGCATTTAAAACGTTTTATACTCATACTTTAACCACTGATTATCTATTTTATATTGGTTATGTCTTTGGTTTATGCTTTTCATTAGTCATTATCGTCTCAATTTGGTCGATACTCATGAAGTATTCAGTTAAAGAGCGCTGTGCAATGATTTTGAGTTCCTGTTTTATGAACAATGGTAACTATGGTACTCCTGTACTATTAATCTTTTTTGGAGCAGTCGGCTTTGATCTTGGCGTAATAATGATGGTATTACAACAGTTTGTAATGAGCACTGTAGGCATTTACTATGCGGCTAAAGGTAGCGCTCATAGTGATATTGTAAATCAAAAAGACGTTATTAATAAAGTTATTCGCATGCCTGTAGCGTATGGTGCTTTTTTAGGTATTATTTTCCAATTGTGTCACATCCCTTTATCTAAATCGATTATGACTTCAATCGGAATGATCGGTGACGCATCAATTGTAGTGATCATGATTATTTTGGGCATGCAACTGGCAAAAATAAAACTTACTCAGCTTGATTATCCTAAAATCTCATTTGCCTTGCTTGCACGTATGGTGATTTCACCAATTGTGGCATTTTGTATGGTTTACTTTATGCCAATTGAGCCTGTTTATAAACAAGTTTTAATTGTCCTAGCTGCAATGCCAAGTGCCGCCAATACCACATTAATGTCAGTACAATTTGATACTCATCCAGAACTGGTATCAAGTGCGACCTTGCTCAGTACTTTATTAAGCTTGATCACTCTTCCTATTGTACTTGGATTAGTTGGAACACCAATTCCATTTTAGTAAAACCTGCCTTCTTAAAAGAGGCAGGCGTTATACAAATTTTTCAAAAATTAATTATTCATACTCTAACTATTATCGATAAACTAATTTTCAGTAAGAATAATCCTCTCCTTGCCATTCTTTTTCAAATTGTTTAACAAACTGAACTAAAAAATGATGTCTTGGCTCGGCTAGCTTTTTTGCTATGGGGGTATTCATCATATCTTTAAGTAAAAAAAGTTTTTCATAAAAATGATTAATAACGGTATTAGGATGTTTATAATTATTTTCATCCAGTGCAGTTCGTGGTGAAATATTAGGATCGTACATAATATTATGCTTATTACCGCCATAATAAAAGGTGCGAGCAATACCAATTGCACCCAATGCATCTAAACGATCGGCATCTTGTACGATCTGCCCTTCTAGTGATAATTCTTTTTTCTGATTAAGATTTTTTCGATATGACATATTCTCGATGATAGCAAAAATCATCTTAATTTCGGTGTCGGTAAGTGTTAAAGACGTTAAATAATCACGCAATTCCATTATTGCTTGACTTACATCAGTAACCACTTTTTCATCAATCACATCATGTAAATAAGCACTAACAATCACAATAAAACCGTTCGCTTTTGGTTCATGCTGTAAAATCTTTTTTGCTAACTTTACAACACGTTCAATGTGTGCCATATCATGACCAGAAAAGTCATTAGCCAATTTTTGTTTAACAAAAGCTTGTATGGCTTGAATCACACCCTGCTTATGTTTATTTGTTTTATTATTCATAATTTTGTATTGATAATTTAATTAACACAAACTGTGTTTCCATACTGCCAAATGTCAACTGACCCCATATTGCTGTATATTAAAAGATTATAAAGTTTATTGCCTTGATATGTATTTTGAGTCCAATAAACCTCATTACTTTTGAAATTACTACCAGGGTAGCTATCATTAATGTTAGCAGAGTCATAAGTTTCTCCCCATTCTGCCAATAATCCCCCACCAATACGACGTTGATAATTACTACCCTGACCTGCTAAACCTTGATTCCAATATTGAGAATTAGCATTAGTTAATTGATTAACTGTAGGTATTTGATAGCCCAACTGATTACAGTATTGTTCAGCCTGAGCATAACTACGATTGCTACCACTATAATCCTTTCTTGCGATAAACCATTTTTTGATGGTAAAACTATATACTTTATTGGTTTTGGCTTTATCGGAATATAAGATAAAGGTCGTCGGCACTGCGGTTGCTGCCTCGGCAGCGCTAGCCCCCTCTTTGGGTCCGACTAATCGAATCTTGGCAATACTGCCATTGCCCGTTATAGTTAAATCAATGCCCGATGTTGCTGGTGACTTGTCAAACGTCATATCACTGCCTAAGCTATCAACCATATCCATGGTAAAAAATAGCCCATATGCCCCCATGGTTGGAAAGTTTGATGCCGGATTATTTAAATCTTGACGTTTAAAACCTTTTGCATCATCCCATTGGTTTGGTGGACCTGAATAATTTGACCCACCCCAATTTTTTTTTCGACTATTACTTAAATATAAGTTAGGCTTGGCAGAATAAGTACAAGCGCCTTTAGGCGGATTTAGGTAATAGGTGGCGCGATTAGCTGCTATCTGAGTTGAATTTGGTTTGCCATAAGCCGTTGATAAAATGCTATTATCACTTTGCATTGTTACACTATAGGGCGCATTGCAATCCTGAAAGGTATCATCTAATCCCATTTCGGTACCATTGGCATCTCGACCAATAATAGTTAAATTCCCCGTTGCGGTAATATCACCATCGCCATCTTTATCAGCCCAAAAACCATTATTATTCAGCAAATCGGTCATTGAAATAGCACTTTGACCCAATGGAATAAGCGTTTTAATATCGCTAAGTTTTATACCATCACGTGGCAATGGTATCGGATTGGTTTTAGATGAGGGATTATTTTTTGGGGTTAGTACCTTACCATCAGGTAGTTCGATATTTAAAAATCTATCTGTATCCCATGATTGGGTTTTGCCGCCATCAAACGTTAAATAAGGTGCTGATCCCTCTATTTCTTTTGCGGTTTTTGCTGACTTAACTTTAGGTAATACCCCAAATACAAATAAAGGATGACTAATTCCTATACAAAAACACAAAAATAAAATTGATTTTAAAGTGATGAGGTTTTTTTGCAATATCAACAGTAAATTGCTACAGAAGCATAATCGACATATAACAAAACGAAAATAACTTAATGCTAACTGCTTAATTAACCCACTCTTATTCTTCTTATTTTTTATTCTAACATGTTGTACCTTTGACTTCATGATAATGTTCCTTTACATTAATATCCACACCATATAAATGCTATACCATAACGTTGCTAGCATAATTTCTTGTCAACTTATTACATTGCATAGCGCTTACTTGGTAATGATCGATTTTTGCAAATACATTTCCAACAAAAAATCCAGTTTCACAAATTAAAAATTAAGTCAACACGATTATAGCGTAAAGGCTATTTTTTTACATAAAAATTTCAATAAAATAATTGTCTATCACATGCAAAAAGACATTTTCCATCGTCTAGATACAATATTAGAAGGTAAAACGTTCTTTCTAGAGTAATCTAATCTTAGGTAAACAAATACACATACAATATTAATAGTAAAATTTCAGTAATTAATGTTTTTTTATTGTTTCTTTATTTTTTTACGATTGTTTTCACTAAAATGGAAAGGTAGAATGCGCGAATCAAAATATTATCAAAGCAAATATTGGAGTTGATTAAGTGAAAATATCAACGCGTAAAGTTTTGCCTTGGCAGTTAATAGAATACTTCACTCGTTATCGCCAATTTATAGCTCTACTATTTGGTCTATCTATCTTTTTTATAGCACTGATTGTGTGTTGGCACTTACTTAAGGCAATTAATGTTAATGAGTTAAAAAGAGCTATTCATCACCTTTCAATGTCTACAATTTTATTTTCGTGTTTATCTGCCATTGGTAGTTATTTAATGTTGATCTGCTACGAATGGTCAGCTGCACGTTATGCGGGTGTCAAATTGAAACCCGCAACTATTGTACTGGGCGGAATTTGTGCCTCAGCTATTGGTAATGCAATCGGATTGTCGGCATTATCTGGTGGTGCGGTGCGTTGTCGTCTCTATTTTAAACAAGGATTAACAACTATTGATGTTGCCAGAATGTCAATTTTTGTTACCTTATCATTAGGATTCACGTTACCACTATTAGCAGCGATTACCGCTTTAATTCATCCCAAAAATACGATGTTAGCTTTGCATTTATCAGCAAATAGTGTGTGGATAATTGCATGTAGCGTAATTTGCTTTTATGGTGTGCTATTTATCTTTTTGCAAAATAAGCGATTAGCAGAAAAACCAAATAACAACACCCAATTATATCAATTATTTCGATGGTCTATCCGTCTTCCTAATCTTCGTTTAGCATCTTACCAATTTATTATTACTCTATTTGATGCCATTTTGGCTGGCGCAGTACTTTATTTCCTTTTACCAAAACACCCTGATTTTGCTACCTTTATTATGATCTATATTCTGGCGTTAGTAGCTGGAGTGTTGAGTCATGTTCCTGGTGGTGTTGGTGTATTTGAAGCCATTATGTTAGCGGCATTTTCATCCGAAATTAATATAGCTTCATTAACCGTTGCATTAATCATTTATCGCATTATTTATATTTTAATCCCCCTTATTTTGGCGGCTATTTTGCTTTTAATAAACGAGGGAAAACATTTTTTAACTGCACCTCAAGTTAAAGAGACAGAAACAGGAATTGCAGCGCCTATCATGGCGGCAGCTGTATTTTTTGCCGGTGTGGTGATGATGTTTTCAAGTGTACTTCCTGGGTTTAATCACCATTTAGTCAGCACCTTTATCCCCAGTAAAATAGTCAATATTGCTCATCTAATTGCTAGTTTAATTGGCGTTTTATGCATATTACTTGCAGTAGGAGTAAGACGAAGACTCTATTTTGCATGGGGCATTTCGATTATTTTATTATTTTTAGGTAGTATCTGCTCGCTTTTACGCGGATTACATTGGATTGAAGCCAGTGTATTATTAATTATAGCGATATTATTAATCCATTTTAAACATGCTTTCTATCGTAAAAGTCGATTAAGCATATTACCTTTTTCAATTAAATCCTTTGTCATCTGCTTTTGCATAATTGCGCTTTTTGTATGGCTAATTTTATTTATATATCAAGATATTCCTTATAGTCACGATTTATGGTGGCAATTTGAGTTAGACAGCCGAGTACCGCGTGCTCTTCGTGCCGCTTTAGGCAGTTTTATTTTGTTAAGCTTTATTATGTTGTTTTGGTTATTTCGCCCTGCGCCACCAATTCTAACTCAACCAGAACAAAAGGAGCTAAATAAAGCCTATCAAATCATTTTAGATTCAAAACAACCTGAAGGTGGGCTTGCCATGTGTGGCGATAAGTCATTACTTTTTAATGAATCACAAACAGCTTTCATAATGTATGCCAAACGAGGCAGAAGCATGGTTGCCCTTTATGATCCAATTGGAAACAGTACTGATCGTGCTAGTTTAATTTGGACTTTTCGAGATTTGTGCGATCAACATAATCTTCGTCCGGTTTTTTATCAAGTTAAAGCAGCAAATTTACCTTTTTATATGGATATTGGTCTTAGAACTATTAAGCTAGGTGAAGAAGCCTTAGTTAATTTAAAACAATTTGATTTAAGCTCAAAAGATTATAAAGATCTTCGCTACACTTGGAATCGTGGTCAACGAGATGGTCTATCTTTAGTATTTTATTCTCCAGGCACAGCACCACTTGATGAATTAAAAGCCGTTTCAGATGCATGGTTAAAAAGCAAGCACGCTAAAGAAAAGCAATTTTCGTTAGGATCTTTTTCCGAGCAATACTTGAACAATTTCACTATTGCGGCAATAAAATATGAAGGTCGTATTATTGCTTTTGTAAATCTGCTAGAAACAAATCAAAATTATAGTGCAAGCATTGATTTAATGCGTGTTGTCCAAGATATTCCTAAATTAACTATGGAGTTTTTAATGGTTGGGTTGATTTTGCATTATCAACAAAAAGATTTTAAATTCTTCAGTTTAGGGATGGTTCCACTTGCAGGTATGCAAAGACGTCGAGGCGCTCCCATGATTCAAAGACTAGGTGCATTAGTTTTTAGACGGGGGGGACGTTTTTATAACTTCCAAGGATTACGTCGCTTTAAAGAGAAGTTTGCAACACACTGGGAGCCACGTTATATGGCCGCTCCAGCAGGGCTTGATCCTTTAGTTGCAATCATTGATACCACCATGCTAATTTCAGGTGGAATAACGGGATTAAAAAAGAATAAGAGATCATAATATGAAAAAAATAATACACGGCATTTTGTTGTTAATTGTTATGATACTCATAGTACTATTAGGATTTGTTGGTTGGTATTTGATAAAAAACCAAGATAGTGCGTCAGTAAAAACGATAACAATCGAAAATGACTTTTCTATTATATCGGCAAAACCTAAACAAACAGCCGAAGCTGCGGCTATTATTGTCGCAACTAACAACAATCATTTTACAGAACAACAACTATTAAACTTATCTGAAAAAATGGGCGCCAAACTAGTTCAGTTTGAATTAAAACCGCAAGCAACTTGTGCTGAGCAAAAAAATCGCTTTAACCAAGCTGTAAACATATTAGGAGAGTCTAATTTTGCTGTCGCAGGTATGAGAGAAGGTGCCACTTTTGCTTATCGATGGCTAGCAGAACAGCAAAGTGATGATGCTAAAGCATTATCAATAGAATTCATATTAGATCATAAAGATTGTGATGATCCATTGCCAAGTCAAGCTAACCACGGAACGTGGCAAGTAATTTGGAATAATCCACCCGAAGAAAATGTTGCCGTATTCCCACGAGAACAGAATAAGATTGCTGTCACCACAGGAATTGGCGAATACCAAACCTCACCTGTTGAGCTTTTAAGTTTGCATTTATCTTCAATTTTATTTGGTGATCACCAACAGCTACCTGTTATTGAATTACCCGCAACGAGTAAAGAAGTTCATCCTAAAACCGTTACTCTTTATTATTCTGGCGATGGGGGCTGGCGTGACTTAGACAAAGTATCTGCTGAATATATGGCAGCGCATGGTTACCCTGTTGTTGGTGTCGATGCTTTAAAGTTGTTTTGGCAACACCGTTCTGTTGAGCGTAGTGCAAAAGATCTCGCCTATTTGATGCAACAATATCGCGAAAAATGGGGTACAACTCGTTTCGTGCTTACAGGCTATTCATTCGGTGGAGATATTTTACCTGCACTTTATAACCGGTTATCAACTACAGATCAAAATAGTGTTCAAGCGATTGTGATGATCGCATTTTCAAAAAATGCTAATTTTGAAATTGAAATCAGTGGTTGGCTTGGTCAATCTGGTAATGAAATGAAAACAGGTCCAGAAGTTAATAACATACCAGCGAGTAAACTATTTTGTATTTATGGTGAAGAAGAGAAAGACGATACTGGATGTTTACAGCCAGAAATGAAAGGTGAAGCATTCAAATTACCCGGAGGCCATCATTTTGACGAAGATTATCAGCATTTAGGGCAAATTATCATGGATGCAATCGATAAAAGAACGCAATAACTTAATTAACCATCTCAAATATAAAAACCGTTTTCAGACCCAAAGCTCTCATGTGCCTTTGGGCTTTTTATAAGTATTAAAATTAATTAGTTTCTTTTTATGCGAATTTTACCTTCTGACAATAACACACCACAAAGCGTAAATAATGTTCCGATAGCAGCAATCCAGGTGAAAGGTTCGTTCAAAATAATAACAGCCGCAATAATAGTAAGAATTGGAACTAAATATAAATAAATACTAATTTTAACTGCACCAATTAATTTAACAGCATAGTTCCAAGATGAAAAACAAATAGCCGAGGCACCAACACCCAAGAATAAAAAATTAAAAATGTTAACGGGATCGGTAAAACGTGATAAATTCCAATCAAAGTCGAAGAGAGATAACACAGGAAACATTAACATCAAACCATAAAAAAAGAATCGCCTTGTTAACAAAATAGTATTGTAACCATAATTGCTACTTTTTTTAGTTAAAATCGAATAACAAGCCCAAAATAAACAAGCCAACATAGTAAGCAGATCACCAAGTGGATTTAACGAAAGCACAAACTTACCATTAAAGCTAATTAGTCCAACACCAATAATTGCAAATAAACAACCGATATAAAAACGTTTAGGTGGTGTTTCGGTTTTTAAAAAGAAAATAGATAGTATTGCAGTAAATATTGGTGCTAAAGTGGTAATTACTCCAACATTTGAAGCTGTAGTATAAGTTAATGCAATATTCTCACATAAAAAGTAACAAGTGACACCACAAAGCCCTGCGCACAAAAACATAAACTCTCGCTTAACCCCCTGCCAAGCCAAAAAGCGCGGTGATAAGATCCAAAGGGTTAGATAGCCAAGTCCAAATCGAAAAAACAAGATCTCTATTGGTTTAAAATCCGTCAATAAAACTTTAGTTGCAATAAATGTTGTTCCCCAAAGAAACACTGTCATTAATGCGATTAAGTGCCCTTGTGTCCTTTTTGAAAATAACATAATAATCTCTCTGCTCACATAATTATTTCGCAACCAAAGTACAGCTCATTACTCAATCTTTTTATTAAAAATAGTAATATTCAAAAAAATTTAAAACAATTTAAAACAATTTATAAGAAGACTTGATAACGAAAGAAAAGGCGTTATTTAAATAATGGAAATTTTAGTAATACTAGCTTTCTATACGTATTAGTGCAAATTATATCAAACAAAATAAGCAAAATAAGCAAAAAACTAAAGCAAGTAGTTATTAATAGATAATGGAAGAAGAAAGGATTTTACAAAATATGCAAATGGAAAAAATAGCAGGCAAAAAAAAATCCACCCGAAAACTCGAATGGAAGGCAAAAAATGAAAAACGTAATCTGTTAATATAGACAAACTAAATGGGGAAAAGTTCAATTTAATTTCATATATTTCTTAATATTTAATGATAAAAAGAGTAACACAATGATTTTTAATATAAATTATTTTTAAATTTTTATAAAAATCATCAATCTTATCCATTTAGTTTAATCAAATTACTAAATGATAATACTGCAAATTTTCCAATTTATCTGTTATAAGCTGTATTTTTATACTGAAACACATAGTTACCTGAAAGTTTTTAACAAATTTTTAAATCCTCAAATTATGATTGAATTGATATCCTAAAATTAACAGCTATAGTTATACATCTAATTCTAGTTATGTAGTTGTTATAATCACGGAGGGAGTAAAAAATATGTGGGATAAAGGGTTGGAAGAAGCAATTAAACAAGCTGGAGTTGTATTGGTGATTATGTAAAAATAAACAGATTAATCGATTTTAAATGAAAGTGGAACAAAAAAAGAAGATAAGAGCATAATCGTGAAATGGTGAGCTCTAACTCGCCATCATCACTTGTATAACGGTTTTTGTGCTATAACCGTTACATGTGTTACTTCTTAGTTTTTTTGTGTTTTTCATGACCTAGATGCGTGGTTATTTCTTCATTTAATGTGGTATCAATCACTAGTTTGTTCATAAAACACGTTAATTTGCCTAAATCTTTCTACGTTTTTATGCTTTTAGCTAGCTCGACTGCCATTTGTCTTACTTTTTATTCATTCATTTTATATTTAACTTGTTTTTGCTCATTAGAGTAGTTCAAAATAGGTAAATTCACAAATTCATTTGCAGGGTCAATTCAGAAAGATGTTTATAATCAATTAATTTTAAATGATATTTTATTTTTTATTTGTTTGGACATTTATTTTTGTAAATTGTAGTTTCAGTTACATAGAAATGTGATAATGTACGCTAGTTTATTTCATTATTCACAGTATCTAAAATGGTAACAGATAAACCGCAAAAAATTCATTCTATACATGTATTACGTGGTGTTGCAATTATAATGATTGTTTTTAGTCACTGTTTGGGTGTGTTTAAAAATACTCATTTAATTGCTAATAGTTATTTATTTTCTTTTTTAAATTTATTTGCCTTTAATTTCACTACTTTTTTTGTATTAATTGCTGGTTTTTTATTTCAACATCTAACTTATAAATTTGATACCAAAACTTATTATTTATCAAAGTTTAAAACTGTTGTTTGTCCTTATATTTCAGTATCTATTTTTTGCTTTGTTTTTTTTCATTATCAGTATTTATCTAATTTACCTTGGTTTTCATCGACTGAAACTAGTGTTGTTAGTTCAATAGTTAGGATGATGCTGACGGGAACACAACTGCTACCATTGTGGTTTATCCCGATGATTATCATTATTTATTTAATGGCTCCTTTATTATATTTTTGGTCGAAAAAGAATTTAATTGTAGCTGGTCTGATTGCTATGTTTTGGGTTGTGGTGTTTACTAAACCTGATTTTACTCAACCTATTTTAAATTTGTTGCATTATGGACCAGTTTATTTAATTGGCATGATGATAAAACAAAATTATCAAATTATTATCAAAACAGTTAAAGATAATTTATTCTTAGTTGTGTTTCTTTTTAGTTTATGTTTTTTTGTTCCATTTGCTTATCGCTATATGAGTCATTTAGGTGTAGAAAAACTTTATTATGATACATTACAAAAAATCGTTTTATTTATATTAGCGCTTTATTTTTTAGATGGGCTGAATCATAAAACGAATGAGGGGAAGTTATATAAATTCTTTTCTTATATGGCAAATATTAGTTTTCCTATCTATTTTATTCATGAAATTATTGTTTTAGAACTTGAACAGCTATTGTATATTTCTCCTCTAGGTTATGTAATCAAAACCGACAACGGTTGGTTAGCATCATTGGGAGCTGTAATCTTTTTAGTGTCAACTTTAATCGTAAGTGTCATCATCGCTAAAATAATAACGCTAGTTTTCAAAAATAAAGCAAAATACCTTATTGGTGCAATTCGTTAGATAATATCATCTATTATTTGACTTGGTGCTTTGAAATATCTTTATTAAATTTAAAACTTAGAATGTAAATTAATATTCTAAATTCACGTTAAAAATATGAGGTTCTTTATATTTACCATGTAAATTAACTTAATGAATTGTTTTTTCTATAGCAAATAATGTTTATTTTGTTTATGCCAAATATATTAAACATGTAGATTTGAACAAATAAAATGCAAACGAAAAAAAAATTGCAATTAACACTTGCAGGAAATTTTTAAGCCCCTATAATGCGCACCCACTGACACGCAGTCAGCGACAAGCAGACGGAAAGTTAGTGATTAAGTGAGATCAAAAATTTTAAAAAAAGATCTTGACGAATAAAAAAGGTTGGCGTAGTATACGCAACCCTTGAGACAGCGAACTAAATCAACGAAAGGTTGACGAGAGATGTAAGCTGTTAGCTCTTTAAAAAGAAGAAACAGACAATCTGTGTGGGCACTTACGAGACAAAAGATTAAAGTCTACGGACTAAAAAAATTAAGTCTTGATAAGTGACACTGAAGATTCATTTGAATATGTCAGAGACAGTTATTGAGCATCAAACTTTAAATTGAAGAGTTTGATCATGGCTCAGATTGAACGCTGGCGGCAGGCTTAACACATGCAAGTCGAACGGTAACATGAGTGCTTGCACTTGATGACGAGTGGCGGACGGGTGAGTAAGGTATGGGGATCTGCCGAATGGAGGGGGACAACAGTTGGAAACGACTGCTAATACCGCATAAAGTTGAGAGACCAAAGCATGGGACC